>JAZKSZ010000187.1:0-4338 GCA_036625795.1 Haloarculaceae archaeon | reverse complement strand
CTCGGACCGGGTGGTCGTCGAGCGCAAGACCGTCGCCGACTTCCTCGACACGCTCACCGGCGGGGACCGGTCGTTGTTCGAGCAGGTCGGGGACGCCGCCCGCCACTACGAGCGGCCGGTGGTCGTCATCGAGGGGGAGGGGCTCTACGGCGAGCGCAACGTTCACCCGAAGGCCATCCACGGGGCGCTGGCCTCCCTCGCTGTGGACTTCGGCGCGAGCGTGCTCCGGACCGCCGGCGAGGACGAGACCGCCGACCTGCTGGAGGTCGTCGCCGAGCGCGAACAGGAGGAGGGCGACCGGGAGGTGTCGGTCCACGGCGAGAAGCAGTCGAAAACCCTGGCCGAACAGCAGGAGTACGTCGTCGCCTCGATCGCGGAGGTCGGCCCCGTCACCGCGCGGGCACTTCTCGAGGAGTTCGGCAGCGTGGAGGCGGTCATGACCGCCGACGAGGGGGCCCTGCAGGAGGCGGAGGGCGTCGGCGAGGTCACCGCCGAGCGGGTCCGCGAGGTGACCGGCAGCAGCTACGACGGGTGAGAGAGCCGCCGCGCTACTGCCGCAGCGCCGCCAGCGTTTCGGCGGCTTCCCGGGCGGCGGCGAGGTACTCCCGGGCCTGCGTGGGGTCCTCGGCGGCCTCGGCCTGGCGGGTCAGGCGCCCGAGCGTCCGCTCAAGCGAGGCACGGGCCTCGGGAAGGGGTCCGTCCCGCGGCTCAGGCCTCCCCGCATCGCTGTCGGGAGAACCGGCACCGGTGCCGGCGGCCGGAGATGGGTCGACACTCGGCACCCGTTCGGGGGCTGGCTCGTCGGGGGTTCGGTCCGGTTGCGAGGGTGACTCCGGCCGGGCGGTCTCGGCGCCGGCGCTGCCGCCGAACTGGACCGGGGTCTCGTCGGGGGAGGCCACCTGGATGTGCTCGTCGTCCGGGACGTCGCCGTCCCCGTCCGTCCCGTCTGTGCCGTCCCCGCTTTCCCCGGCAGCACCAGCGTCGCTAGCGTCCCCGGGGTCTCCGTCCTCCTCTTCGCCGTCGGCCGCCCCGGCGCCGTCACCGCGGTCGATGGCCTTCTCGCAGGTGGCACAGAACTCCTGGCCTTCGTACCGGAAGACCGGGTCGCCACAGTCCGAGCAGTGGGCGTTGGTCATCGTCGCCCCCTGGAGGAGGAGTTCGCTCATCTTCTCCGTGGCCTGACGGTCCTGCTGGTCCTGCTCGTACTTCTCGCGGAGTCGCTCGCGCTCGGCTTCCTCGTCGAAGTCGCTCATACACCGAGGGAGGCGAGCGGGACGAAAAGGGTTTGCGGGACCGCCTCGGGCCGTTCCGACATGTTTAACGTCGGGCCGAAGGGCGTATCCCATATGGCAAAAGTAAGCATCGTCGGCGCCGCGGGTACTGTCGGCGCGGCAGCGGGCTACAGTATCGCGCTCCGGGACATCGCGGACGAACTCGTCTTCGTCGACATCCCCGAACAGGAGGATACCACTGTCGGCCAGGCCGCCGACACCAACCACGGGATCGCCTACAACGCCAACACCGAGGTCTACCAGGGCGACTACGCGGCCACCGCGGGGTCGGACGTCGTCGTCATCACTGCCGGCCTCCCGCGCTCGCCGGGGGACACCCGGCTCGACCTGGCCGACGACAACGCCCCCATCATGGAGGACATCCGGGCGTCGCTGGCCGAGCACAACGACGACTTCGTCTCCATCACCACCTCCAACCCCGTCGACCTCCTCAACCGACACCTCTACGAGACCGGCGACCGCGACCGCGGGAAGGTCATCGGCTTCGGCGGCCGCCTCGACTCCGCCCGCTTTCGCTACGTGCTCTCGGAACGCTTTGACGTCCCCGTGAAAAACGTCGACGCGACGATCCTCGGCGAACACGGCGACGCCCAGGTCCCCGTCTTCTCGAAGGTCCGGGTCGACGGCCGGGACCTCGAGTTCACCGACGGCGAGAAAGAGGAGATCCTCGCGGACCTCCAGGAATCCGCGATGAACGTCATCGAGCGCAAGGGCGCAACCGAGTGGGGCCCGGCACAGGGCGTCGCCCACATGGTCGAGGCCGTCCTCCGGGACACCGGCGAGGTGCTGCCCGCTTCGGTGAAACTCCAGGGCGAGTACGGCCACGAGGACGTCGCCTTCGGCGTCCCGGTCAGGCTCGGCAGCGACGGCGTCGAGGAGGTCATCGAGTGGGACCTCGGCGAGTTCGAGCGCGAGCAGATGGGGGAGGCCGCCGACAAGCTGGGCGAGCAGTACGAGACGATCAGCTGAAGCCGGGCGGTCCGCGGTCGGCCGTGTTTTCTCCGGTGGTCAAACCGTTATTTGAGTCTCCGGGAGTGTCTTTATCCGGGGAGACGAGGATCCGAACAGGAATGACGCCCCGAACGGTCCCCCTCCCGAGCAGTGTCGAGGAGACTCCCGCCCCCGCAGTCATCAGGCAGGTCCGTCGCCTCGCGTTCTGGGTGTCGGTCCTGTTGCCGGTTGCGTACGTCCCGTTACTCTCCGGCGTGGCCGGCGACCGGCCGCTGCTCGTCGCGGGCCTGCTGGCGCTGAACGCCGTCTGCCTGCTGGTCGGCCACAGCTACTCCCCACAATGAGCCCCGAGACCACCGCGCCGGAGGCAGAACCGGACGCGGACCGGAGCGCGGAGACGGGAGCCACGGCGCGAGCGGGTCCGGGAAGTCTCCCTCCGAAGGCCGGGCCGCTGGTGGCGTACCTCCGTGCGCGCGTTCGCGAGGAGGGTGCCTTCTACGTCAAGAGTCGCTTTATCGCGGAGGACCTGGCCCTCTCGGCAAAGGAGGTCGGGGCGTTCATGCGCCAGCTCCAGAACCAGGAGGCGGGGCCGGCGGTCGAGGCGTGGGCCTACACCAACGGGACCACGTGGTACGTCTCGGGCGGGGACTAGGGGTGGCCAGCGAGCGGCTGGTAGGCGTCCTTTGGCTCAGCCGTCCTTCCAGCGCTCGGGCACCTGGATGGTGTACTTGCCGTCCTCCTGGAGGGCGATGATGTACTCCTCGCGGTCGTACAGCTCCATCAGATTGAGTTCGTACTGGCCGGGTTCGAGGACGCGGATGGACTCGAACTGGTCGTTGAGTTCCTCGCGGAGGTCCGCGAGGTCCGGGCGGTCCTCGCGAGTCCGCTCGGCTTCCGTCGGGGAGTCGCCGTGTTTCGCGGTTTCGCTGTGGTCGTCGAGCACGGGCGTGGGGTGGTTCTCGCTGTCGGCGGGGCTGGAGGTGCCGCTCGGGAGGTCCTCCATCGGGACGACGTCCGTGCGGGCGCTTGCCTGCGCGGCGTCTTCCGGGGTCGCGTCGGCAGCGATGTCATCCGCGCCGCCGGTGTCGTTCGCGGCCGCGCTCGCGTCCGCGTCCGCGTCGGGCTGGGCGGTGTCGGGGCGGGCGGTGTCGGGGCGGGAGGTGGTCGGGCCGGGGTCCGGCTCCGGCGGGTCGGAACTGACCAGGTCGCGGACCGCAGTCGCGGCCGAGCCGACCGCGCGGGTGACGCCATCGGCGGCCGGTTCGGGGGGTTCGGGCGGCTCCGCGTCCGGTTCGGCGTCCGGACTGTCGACCCCGTCGGGCCGGAACTGGAACTTGTTGCCGCCACAGTCCGGACAGCCCGAGAGCATCTCCTTGGAGCCGTCGTCGAACGTGCGGCCACAGTCCGTGCACTGGTGGGGCATCCTTACTTGCGGGAGACGAGGGTCTGGATCAGCGTCTCGTCCTTGTGGAGGGTCTCGATCTGGTTGGCCGGGCCGATGACGGTGAGCTTCTTGGTCGACTCCCGGCCCATCAGCCGGTCGAGGAAGCTCGCGTCGGCGGTCTCCGAGCGCGGGTAGGTCTCGATCTCGATGCCGTTGAACTCGTCGGGGCTGATCTCCGTCATCGTCACCTCGATCAGCTTCGACTCCTCGTCGGGCGAGAGTCCCTCCTCGAGGATGACGATGTTGCCCTCCCGGACGCCGTCAAGGATCATCCGGATCTTCTCCATCGAGGTCTGGCTGGCCAGCCGCTGGCCGCTGATGAGGTCTATCTGCACGCCGTCTTGGGGGTCTTTGACTTCCGCCATGGTTATCCGAAATACTCCGCGATCTTGTCGTACACTTCGTCCATGTTGTCCCCCTCGAGCGCCGAGACCGGGACAGTCTCGTGCTGCGGGAAGGCGTTACGGATCCGCTGGACGCTCGACTCCTCGAGGTCGATCTTGTTCGCGAGGATCAGGACCGGGAGGTCCTGGCTCTCGATGATGCCGATGAGCATCGTGTTGACCTGGGTGAACGGGTCGGACGCGGAGTCGAGGACGTAGATGACCCCGTCGACGTCCTCCCGGAGCCAGTGCATCGCCTCCGCGACGC
>JAZKSZ010000186.1:0-4390 GCA_036625795.1 Haloarculaceae archaeon | reverse complement strand
TGCTCGGGCTCGTAGTTCGAGACGCCGACGCCGTCGACCAGCCCGTCGTCGCGACACGCTGCGAGTTCCGCGTGCACGAGTTCGAGGTCCCACTCCGCGGGCCAGTGAACGTACATGAGGTCGACGCTGTCGACGCCCAGCCGGTCGAGACAGCCCTCGACCGCCGCCCGGACCTGCCCGCGGTCCAGGTCGGCGGGGCTCCCGTCGACTGCCCGCGGGTGGAGGACCTTCGTCGCGAGATAGACCGCCTCCCGGTCGACGGCGGCGGCCCGGATCCCCTCGCCGACCGGCCCCTCGTTGTCGTACAGTTCGGCGGTGTCGACGTGGCGGTAGCCGACCTCGAGTGCGGTCCGGACGCTCTCGGCGCACTGCTCGGGGTCGGTGTTCTGCCAGGTGCCCAGCCCCAGGCGCGGGACCGGCGAGTCTGCGACAGCCATACCGGGTGCGCGGCCCGGGTGACAAAGAGTCCATCGGGGTTCGTCTCGGCCGGCATGACGAGCCACGGCGGTCTCCCCTGGTCGCGCTCGAGGTCGGCGGGCTCGTCGCCACGCCCCCCGACGCGCTGCTGCTCAGAGGTCAGGTCGCCCGCTTCTGGATCTCCTCGCGGAGGACGTCGCTGACGACGTCACCCTCGGCTTTCCCGCGCAGGGCACCCATGCACTCGCCCATGAGCGCGGAGAAGGCCCCCATGCCCTCCTCCTCGACCTGGTCGGCGTGACGTTCGACGACCTCCACGACCGCCTCCCGCACCGCCTCGGTGTCCGCACTCCCGAGGTCCTCCTGTTCGGCAGCCTCCGCAGCGGAGAGGGTGGGCTCCTCGGCTAAGGCGGTCAGCAGGTCCGGCACCCCCTCGGAGGCCACCTCGTCGTCGGCGAGCAGGGCGAAGACCCCCTCGAAGTGCTCCTCAGCCAGCTCCTCGACGGGGACGCCGTCGCGCCGGAGCTCCGTGACGGTGGACTCGACGGTCCGGGCGGCGAGATTGGGGTCGACGCCGCGCTCGACGGCCGCCTCGAACAGGGGCATCCGGCGGCCGTAGGCGACCTGCTCGGCCAGGCTCTCGTCGAGGCCGAACTCGGCCTGGTACCGGTCGACCTTCTCGGTGAGCAGTTCGGGTGGCTCCACCTCGCTCGGGTCGGGCTCGACGGGCGGGACGTCCGTCTCGGGGTACATCCGCGCGGCGCCGGGCAGCGGGCGCAGGTAGCGGGTGGTCCCGTCCTCGTTTGCGTCACGGGTCTCTTCGGGGACGCCCTCGATGGCGGTCTCGGCGCGCTCGGCGACGGCGTCGATGGCGAGTTCGGCCGTCTCGGGGTCGTCGGCCACCAGCGCGACGGCGTCCGTCTCGCCGGCGTCGACGGCCGCCCGCAGGGCCGCCACCTCGCGTTCGGTGACGCCGTAGGCTGGCAACTCGTCCGTGTGGAAGATCCCCCCCGCACCGTGGCGTCTCGCGTGGTCGGCGAACTCCGTCCCCAGCCGGCGGTCGGGCAGGAGTTCGCGGCCGACCAGCCCGTCGAAGCCCGCCAGCCGGACGGCCATCGCCCGGCCCCCCTCCGAGAGCGCGCCCCGGATGACGCCGCTGTCGGTGTCCGCGAAGACCTCGGTCACGTCCTGGGGGTCCTCGACCGAGGCGTCCCGCTCGGCGAGTTCCTCACGGATGGCAAGGAGTTCCGCCTGCCGACGGACCTCGTTGCGGACGATGTCGTCGATGTCGTCGAGACTCTGGACGCCCTTGATCTCAACGCGGGCGCCCTCGGCGATGGAGACGTTGACGTCCTGGCGGATGGTGCCCAGCCCGCGTTTGACCTTGCCCGTCGAGCGCAGCAACATCCCGATCCGCTCGGCGGCCTCGCGGGCCTGCTCCGGCGTGCGGATGTCGGGGTCGGTGCCGATCTCCACCAGCGGGATCCCCAGCCGGTCGAGGCTGTAGCGCACCCCCGAGTCGGTCTCCTCGACGCGCTGGGCGCTCTCCTCCTCGAGCATCATGTCTTCGACGCCGACGGTCCCCTCGCTGGTCTCGATGGCGCCGTCGGTGGCGACGAGCATCGACCGCTGGAAGCCCGTGGTGTTCGACCCGTCGACGACGATCTTCCGCATGACGTGGGCCTGGTCGACAGGGTCCATGTCCAGCAGGGCGGCGATCTCCAGCGTGGTCTCCATGGCCTCGCGGTCGACCCGTCGCGGGGGCTCGTCGTCCTCCTCGACCAGGCAGGTGGAGTCGTAGGCGAGATAGTCGAACTCCCGCTCGACGCGGCTCTCCTCGAGAGCGGCCGCGTCGATCTCCCCCAGCTCCGATTTCGTGGGGTGGAGATACCGCGTGAAGCTCCGCGTCGACGCCTCGGGCTCGCGCAGCTCCGTCGGGCACTCGCAGAACAGCTTGGTCGCGGTGTCGAGTTGCTGGTGGATCTCCAGGCCGGCCACCAGCCCCAGCTCCTCGTAGTCGTACTCGCCGGTGCTCATTACCGGAGGCCACACGCCGCGGGGGCAAAAAACGCACTATCGGGGCCGTGGCTTGCGGCGGTGGCGGATCCCCGACCGTTCAGATCACGCCGGTGACGGTGGCCGCCTCGCGAGCTGCCGCCTCGTTCATCCCGTTGCCGAGGACGGTGTAGCGGTCCCGGATCTCGTGGGCGGTCGTCAGCGCCTCGATGACGGTGGCCTCGTCGATGCCCAGCTCCTCGGCAGTCGTCGGCGCGCCGATCGCCGTCAGCGCCCGGCGGACGTCCCGCCAGTCGCCGTTCTCACCGGTGTGGAGGTACTCGGTCATGATGGCACCGACACCCACCTGGTGGCCGTGCAGGGCGGCGCCCGGCACGAGTCGGTCCAGGCGGTGCGAGAAGAGGTGTTCGGCGCCACTGGCCGGCCGGGAGGAGCCCGCGATGGACATCGCCACGCCCGAGGAAACCAGCGCCTTCACGACGACCCAGGCGGACTCCTCGAGGCCTTCCTTGATCGAGTCGGCGCTCTGGACGAGCATTTCGGCGGTCATCCGCGAGAGCGCGCCGGCGTACTCGGAGTACTCGACATTTTGAAGCCGGTGGGCCAGCTCCCAGTCCCGGACCGCGGTGTAGTTCGAGATGATGTCGGCACAGCCAGCGGTGGTCAGCCGCCAGGGCGCCTCCGCGATGACCTCCGTGTCCGCGATAACGGCAAGCGGCGGCTCGGCGGCCACGCTGTGGCGGGTGTCCCGTTCGGGGACCGAGCCCCGGCCGGAGACGATACCGTCGTGGCTGGCTGCCGTCGGCACGGAGATGAAGCCGATGCCGCGGTCCTCGGCGGCCATCTTCGCGATGTCGATGGCCTTGCCGCCGCCGACGCCGACGAGATAGCCGGCGTCGGTCTCGCGGGCAGCCTCGATCACCCGTTCGACGGCCGCGAAACTGGCTTCGTCGACCTCCACGAGTGCGGGGTCGGCGTCGGCACGGGCGTCGTCGCGGGCGTCGGCCAGCAGGCCTCGGACGCGCTCGCCGGCCACCTCGCGGGGCGTCGGGCTCGTGACCACGAGCGGGCGCCCCGAGAGGTGCAGGTCCGCGACGACGTCGCCGGTCTGCTCGAGCACGCCGTGGCCCACGACGACGTTGCGCGGCAGCCGGATCCACGTCGACTTGTCGAACATACCCACTCCGTTCCCGCGCTGACTGATACAGTTTGTCCCTCCCGGGGTCGTGTCTCGTCGTCTCGCGTTCCCTGTGTCCCGGCCACGTACATCAAACGTTTTCCCCGGGGGACGAGTGAAGTCGGTGATGGACATCTGGTCTGACCCGACGCGGCGGCGCTGGGTGGTCTGGGCCGCCCTCGCGCTCGGCTTCCTGCTGGTGAACGTCCACCGCCTCTCCTCGGCGGTGCTCTCCGAGGACCTGATGCGCGCGTTCGACGCCACGGGCTCGCAACTGGGGACGCTCCACTCCTCGTTTTTCTACATCTACGCGCCGATGCAGGTGGTCGCGGGCGTGCTCTCGGACCGGCTGGGGATCCGGACGACCGCGACCGCCGGCGTCCTCGTCATGAGCGCGGGCGGTGTGGCCTTCGGGCTCGCGGAGGTGTACCCCCTGGCCTTTCTCGCGCGGCTCTGTATCGGGCTCGGGGCCAGCGTCATCTTCATCGCGACGCTACGGTTCTGTGCGAACTGGTACCGCCCCAACGAGTTTGCGACGATGAACGGCCTCACCATCGCTATCGCCGGCCTGGGCGGGATCCTCGCCACCACGCCGCTGTCGGTCTTCCAGCAGACCGTCGGGCTCCGGACGACATTCTTCGCGCTCGGCGGCGCCGGCTTCGTCATCGCGGCCGTCGTCTGGTTGCTCGCGCGGGACACGCCCTCAGACGCCGGTCTCCAACCCGTCGAGAACGTCCCCTCCTCGCCGACCCTGAGCCTCCGGGAGGTGGCCGCGAACGC
>JAZKSZ010000185.1:0-4393 GCA_036625795.1 Haloarculaceae archaeon | reverse complement strand
CCGCGAGCGGCTGGGGATGGACACCATCGACCTCTACCAGCCCCACCGCTGGGACTACGACACCCCCATCGAGGTGACGCTGAAGGCACTCGACGACGCGGTCCGACGCGAGAAGATCCGCTATTTCGGGGCCTCCTCGATGTGGGCCCGCCAGTTCGCCGAAGCATTACACACCAGTGACCGGCTCGGGCTGGACCGCTTTATGACGATGCAGAACCACTATAATCTCGTCTACCGCGAGGAGGAACGCGAGATGCTGCCGCTCTGCGACCGGGAGAACGTCGGCGTCATCCCCTGGAGCCCGCTGGCGCGGGGCTATCTCACCCGGCCCCACGAAGAGGTCGACGCCACCACCCGCGGCGAGACCGAACAGCGCCTCTACGAACACCCCTACCGGGAGGGTGGGGGTCCCGAAGTGAACGAGCGGGTCCAGGAACTGGCCGCCGAGAAGGGGATCACGATGGCCCAGACCGCCCTCGCCTGGGTGCTGCACAAGGAGTGGGTCGACGCCCCGATCATCGGGACGACCAGCGTCGAGCACCTCGAGGATGCCGTCGAAGCGGTAGAGATCGACCTCTCCGCCTCCGACATCGAGTACCTCGAGGAGCCCTACGAGCCGGTCCGGGTCTCGGGCCACCGCTGAGCTGTGGGGCGGCGCCTCGCGGCCCCGAAGTCATCCAGTCAGTTCTGACCCCGCACGCTCCGATACACGGTAATTTTTCGGACTACTGCGCCGTGTTATCAGTACCGAACGACTTCAATACGTATGAGCGTCCAGAACACGCGGAACGCGGTCATCGTGGGCGGCGGCCGGGTCGGCCGGCGGACGGCGGCCAAGATCACCGAGCGGGGGTACACGGTCACCATCATCGAGGCCGACGAGGAGAAGGCGGAGACGCTGTCGATACCCCCGTCGAGTCGAGTCATCGTCGGGGACGGGTCGGACGTCGACGTGTTCAAGGAAGCCAACCCGACGATGGCCGACGTCGTCGCCGGGCTCACCAACGACACCGACACCAACCTCGCGGTCTGCGAACTCGCTCACGAACTCGTCTCGGAGGTCACGACGGTCCTCCGGATCAGTGCGGACGGCGAACAGGACTACGCCTACCTCAACCACGTCGACAACATCGTCTACCCCGCGGCCGCGGGCGCCTCGGTCGCCGCCACGCAGATCACGGGCGGGCAGGTCCAGTAAGGGGAACTCGACGAAGCGCCCGGGACCCGCTTTCACCGAACGTCGTCGGCGACCCGCCGGACCGTCTCGAACTCCCGGTCGCTGTAGGCGATGAAGCGGACGTCCTCTAAACTGTTGGCCTCGTGGGCGTCCAGTTCCTCGCAGATGATCCGCGCACCCTCTTCGAGGTCGAAGCCGGCGACGCCACAGCCCAGCGCGGGGATGACGAGCGACTCGGCGTCCAACTCCTCGGCCTCCTGGAGGGTGTTCCGGGTGGCGTCGCGGATCGATCCGGCAGTCGCCTGCCCGTCGCCGTAGTGAGGCATCGCCGCCGCGTGGACCACGTACTCGGCGTCGAGGTCGTAGGCGTCGGTGACCGCCACCGCGCCCAGTTCGACCGGTCCTTTCGCGGTCGCCTCGTCGTTGATCGGCCCGCCGGCGCCACGGCGGAGCGCGCCGGCAACTCCCGACCCCATCTCGAGGCTCGTCCCGGCGGCGTTGACCAGCACGTCCGCCGACTGCGCGGCGATGTCGCCCTGGATGACGCTGAACTCCATACCAGATACCAGGGCGGTCGGCGGCAAAAATCCCGGTGGCTTAACAGGCCAGCGCCCCTCACTTGAGGGGATGGCTGACCCCTCCGATACGGACGCCACTGTCTCCGACGGCCCGGATACCGGGTCCGCCGCCGCGGCCGACGACCCCGCTGACGCGGATGTCGTCCCCTCCGCCGTGGATGGCGGTCCCGGATCCCGCCCCGGGGCCGGCGACTCTCCGGACGGGACCGACCTCGAGGCGTACACGACCGACCGGCGGACGCTCTCGCCGCGGGTGCGCGTCCAGTGGGGGACCCGCGTGCTCGCCGCGACCCTGGTCCTGGGGCTTGTGCTCTCGACGGTCGCCGGCCGGCTGAACGCCGACCCGCGACTCGGCGGCGTGGCCGCGCTGGTGCTGGGGCTGCTCGGTCTGGTCTGGGTCGCGCTCCGGTACCGGGTGTGGGCCTACGAGGTCCGGACGGACGCGCTGTACCTCCAGCGGGGCGTTCTCACCCACACCCGGACACTGGCTCCCTACGTCCGCATCCAGCACGTCGACACCTCCCGTGGGCCGCTGGAGCGGGGGCTCGGGCTCTCGACGCTTGTCGTCTACACCGCCGGCTCGCGCGGCGCGGACGTCTCCGTGCCCGGACTCACCCCCGAGGAGGCCACGGACCTCCAGGGCCGGCTGAAGGAGCTGGCCATCGAGGCCGAGGGCGGTGACGCGGTGTGAACCTCTCGCCGCGCTCGGTCCCGGTGCGGGTTCTCGAGAACGGCGGCCGGGTCGTCTTCTTCGCCGCGGTCGGTATCGTCACCAGTTCCGGCGGCGACCTCCCGCCGCTGCCCGTCATCGCGGGGATCGTCCTCCTCGCCGCCGGCCTCGTGGCGATGTGGCAGACGGCCTACGTCCGGCGGTTCAGCTACGAGGTTACCGAGGACACCTTCGACATCGCCTCTGGTGTGCTCTCCCGGCGCGAGCGGGAGATCCCCTACGAGCGCGTCCAGAACGTCGACATCTCCGAGAACGTCCTCCAGCGGCTGCTCGGGCTCGCCCAGCTCCGCATCGAGACCGCCGGCGGCAGCGGCACCGAGGCGCAACTCCGTTACGTGACGCGCGCGGAGGCCGGGCGGCTCCAGGAACTGCTCGGCGAGCGCAAGCGCCGGACGGCCGGCGAGGTCGACAGTACGGCTGAGGACGACGCCACCGGGACCGCCGTCGAGACGGAGACACTCTTCACTCTCTCGGACCGCGAGCTCGGCATCCTCGGCGTCGTCTCGGCGGACCTGCGGTTGCTCGGGCTTGCCTCGGTCCTGCTCTCGGGGTTCGCCCCGCAGATCGCCGCCCAGCTCCAGCCCGGGCCGGACCTGGTGTCGCTTGCCGGCCCGGTGCTCGCACTGCTCGGACTGCTCGGCCTCTGGGCCCTCAGCGCCATCACCGCCGTCTTCCGGTTCTACGGCTTCGAGCTGCGCCGCCGGGCCGACGAACTCCGCTACGAGCGCGGGCTGCTCCAGCGCTACAGCGGCACCATCCCCGTCGACAAGGTCCAGACCCTGCGACTCCGCGAGAACGTCCTGGCGCGGGCGCTTGGCTACGCCGGGCTGGTCATCGAGACGGCGGGCTACGGCCCTGGCCAGGACGGGGGCGCCCAGTCCGCGGTGCCGCTGGCGAAGCGGGAGCGGGCGCTCGCGCTGGCCCGTGAGGTCGAACCCGTCGGCGCGGTCGAGTTCGAGCGCCCGCCCCGGCGCGCCCGGACGCGCTACGCCGCGCGGTACGGGCTCGCCGTCGCCGGCCTGACGGCCGGGGTGTGGGCCGTCGACGCACTCACCGGCTGGCTCCCGCTCTGGTATCTCGCCGCGGGACTCCTGCTCGCGGTCCCGCCCGCGGCGCACCTGGCCTGGCGACACCGCGGCTACCACGTCGGCGAGGACTACTTCGTGACCCGCAACGGCTTCTGGCGACGGGAGACGGTCGTCGTCCCCTACGACCGGGTCCAGACGGTCGCGAACAGCCAGTCGGTCTTCCAGCGTCGCCGTGACCTGGGGACGGTCCGGGTCGACACCGCGAGCACCGGCGGCTTCTTCGGGACCGCGGCCGCCGCGGTCGACATCGACGGCGGGCTGGCCGAGCAGTTACGCGAGCAGGTCCACGGGCGGTTCCGGCGGGCGATGCAGACCGGCTGAACCGGGCCCAGGACGGCTAGCGACTGACAGTCGCGGTCGGCCGTCCCCGCTCCGTTTACCCCTGCTCGCCGGCGGGAGCTGCCACCCGCTCGCGCCCTTCGGTGGACGGTGCGCCGCGGACGATGGCGACGTTTGCCGGCACGCGCTCGCTGATCCGCTCGGCGACCGACCCGAGTTCGCTCCGCGCCTGCGGACTCTTTTCAGACAGGCCGACACAGACGGTGTCGTAGTCGACCACGGCGTCCAGGATGCCCGCCTCGACGTCGTCGGCGACGACCACACGGGACTCGTACTCCCCGTCCTCCAGGCCGGCTGCCTCGGCCACCTCCGTGATGGCGGCCTCGCCGCGCTCCTGTGCTCGGTCACCCGGCTCCTGGACGTTCAGCAGCACCGGCACGGCGTCGTCCACGGTCGCGAACTCGGCGGCCCGGCGGGCGGCGACCGGAGCGTGCGGGCCGGGGCCGGCGAGCGCGACCGGCCGGCCGACCGTCTCCCCGCG
>JAZKSZ010000184.1:0-4395 GCA_036625795.1 Haloarculaceae archaeon | reverse complement strand
CGCTCGTCGCGCATCTCGGTCAGCAGGTCGTCGACGTTTTTCGACTCGGGGACGTGCAGCGTGGGCGTAGTGAGGTCGTTGAGGTCGACGTCCTCGGCTTCGCCGTACTGGAGTTCCCGCACCAGGTCGCGGATGTGGACGACCCCGATGACGTTGTCGAGGCTGCCCTCGTAGACCGGCAGGCGGGCGTGGTTGCTCCGGACGAACGTCTCCAGGGCCTCCTCCAGGGTGGCGTCGGTCGAGACCGCCGTCATGTCCAGCCGGGGGGTCATCACCTCCTTGGCGATGGTGTTGTTGAACCGGAGGGTGCGCTGGAGCATCTCGCGTTCCTCCTCGTCGAGCACGCCCTCCCGCTCCCCGGTCTCGATGATATCCCGGATCTCTTGGCGGGTGACGTAGGAGGTTTCGATGGCCGAGCGGCCGCCGGTGACGCTGTTGACGATGCGGGTGAGGTAGTCGAACAGGACGACAAGCGGCAGGAGGAGCCGCTCGGCGGCCTTCAGGGGGCGGGAGATCGTCAGCGCCCAGGACTCGGTGTTCTCGATGGCGTAGGACTTGGGGGCACTCTCCCCGAACAGGAGCACGAGGCTCGTGATCCCCACCGTCGAGATGACGACCGGCAGCAGGCCGTTGCCGAAGTAGTAGCTCAGCAGGCCGGTCGTGATCGCCGACATCGCGATGTTGACGAGGTTGTTGCCCACGAGGATCGTCACCAGCAGGCGGTGGGGGTCCTCGAGCAGGGCTCCCAGCGTCTTGCCCGCCTTGCTCCCGTCGCTCGAGAGCGCCTCGACACGGTGGGAGGCCAGCGAGAACATCGCGATCTCCGAGGAGGAGAAAAACCCCGAGAGGACGAGCAACACGAAGATGAGGACCCCCCCGAGAACGGCAAAGAGGGTATCGGAGATGGTGAAGCCCAGCACCTCGAAGGCCAGGGGAACGGTCATTAGCGTCGGTACTTGCGTGCCGGCGGGTGTAAGCGTTACCATAGTTTCAGCCGGTCGCCGAAGGGCTTACACGCGTCTCGGCCGAACGAGAGGTATGAGCCAGCCAGCCATCACGCTGTACCGCCTGCAGGCGTGTCCGTTCTGCGAGCGCGTCGTCCGGAAGCTCGAGGAGTACGACCTCGAGTACCAGTCGCGGTTCGTCGAGGCGCTACACTCGAAGCGAAACGTCGTCAAGCGGGTCACCGGGAGCCGGACCGTCCCCGCCATCGTCGACGAGAACACCGGCGTCACGATGTCCGAGTCCGCAAACATCGTCGAGTACCTGGAGCGGACCTACGGCGCGAACGCTGCGGGCACCGACGAGGGAACAGCGGCGGCGGGGGGGTCCTGAGTGGACCTGCCCTTCGACGTCGTCGACCTGGAACCGACCGACCACCCCACGGAGGGCGAGCAGGCGCCGGACTTCCGGCGCCCGCTCGTCACCGAGGAGTTCTGGGAGGACCGCGCGCTCTCGGAGCTGACCGCCGAGGGCCCAGTCCTGCTCGTCTTTCACCCGATGGACGGGGCCTTCCCAGCGACGTACATGTACAACGAGCTCCGGGACCGCGAGGTCAGCGACGGGATTCGGGTCGTCGGCTGCTCCATCTCCACCCCCTACGAGCACAAGGCGCTCATCGAGGACCGCGAGGTCGACTTCGCTGTCTTCTCGGACCCGAAAAACGGCGTCGCCGAGCAGTACGACGTGGTCCACGACCTCGACGGGATGACCGGCGTCGCCGAGCCCCGTCCTGCCGTCTTCGTCATCGACGGGGAACGGGTCGTCCGGTACGCCTGGGTCGCCGAGGAGTGGCCCGACTTCCCGGACTACGACGACCTGGAGGCGGCCCTCGACGAGGTGTGAGAGAAACAGCCGACCCCGCGGTCGCCGCCAGGGCTGTTGACGACAGGGAGCTGGTCGTCTACCCCACCGAGACCGTCTACGGCCTCGGGGCCGACGCGCTCGACGCCGACGCCGTCGCCCGCGTGTTCGACGCCAAGCGCCGCGACCGTGACGAGCCCGTCTCGATGGCCGTCCCGACAGTCGAGGCCGTCCTCGAGTACACTCACCCCACGGCGCCCGAGCGGGCGTTCATGCACGAGTTCCTCCCCGGCCCCGTCACCGTCGTCCTCGAGCGGGCGCCGGCGGTACCCGACGTCCTGACCGCCGGCCGCGACCGCGTGGGGGTGCGGGTCCCGGACTGCGAGCCAGCGCTCGCGCTACTGACCGAGGCGGGGCCGCTGACGGCCACCAGTGCAAACGTCAGCGGCCGGGAGAGCGCCCGCCGGGTTGCGGACCTCGACCCCGAGATCCGGGCAGCCGCGGCGGTCGCCCTCGACACCGGTGAGACCCCCGGCGGGACGCCCTCGACCGTCGTCGACGTCGCCGCCGGCCGGGTCCACCGCCGCGGGGCCGCGGTCGCGGATGTCGAGGACTGGCTCGACGCGCACTGACCGGCCGGGGGCCCGTCCCACGTCGACTGCCTGCCGACCCCGTCGCGCTCACCCGCCCAGCAGCGACCGCAGCGACCGCGTTCGCGTCCCACACTCCTCGCGGAACTCGCAGGGCTCGCACTTGGCGTCGCTGTCGACCCGCGGGGGCGGGCCGTCGACCCGGCGGGCGGCCCGCACCGCCTCGCGGTACTCGGCGCTCCGGCGCGGCCCCACGTCGACGGCCCGGATTACCCCGTGGGCGGGGTACTCCGCGTAGACCCGCTCGACCGGCGTTTCCTGCTCCCAGGACAGTGCCTTCGCCGCAGCGACCAGGCGCACGCTCTGTGGGTGCCAGACGCCCGTCTCGGGAGGCTCGCCGGTAAAGACCAGCGACAGCGACGGCCCCGCCGGCCCCGCGAACCGCTTGTGGGCGAGCCCCCGGCACTCTTTCCCCGAGAGGAGGACGTCCCGGTCGTCGGGGTCGGCCAGCGCATCCCAGCAGTCCAGTCGTGCTTTGGCACTCCCGAGCCGCGAGCGGAACTGCGTCGGCGTGACATCGACCGGGGCGTCCCGCAGCGCCGCGTCGTCGGCGAGCAGGTCGGGGTACCGGAAGGCGACGGCGCGGCGCCGGCGGACTTCGGGCGGTGTCTCCCGGGCGTCGGCGGGCTGCTGGCGGCGGTAGTACAGCTTGCGCGGGCAGTAGGCGGCCGTCGCCACGTCGCGGAAGGCGTGCATGGGCCGCCTGGTCGCGGCTTCGGATTTAAAAGCTGAGGTCGAGTTCGGGGTCGATGTCCTCGGCGGCCTCCCGGAGCCCGTCGGCCCGGGCGTCGCCGATGACCCGCCCCTCCAGGTCGGCGTCGGTCAGCCGCTCCTCGAAGGCGGCCCGGAACCGCTCGCTGACGCGGCGGGCCCGCCGGTGTGCGCGGGCGACCCCCTCGGCACGCTTGAGGGCGTCGGGGTCGGCGTCGACATCCCGGCCCGCGGCGATTGCCGCGAGCAGCTCCGGGTCGGCGTCGTCCTCCCGCAGGAGATGCAGGTCCAGCCGGGCACGGACAACCGCCGGCTCCGGCACGTCCAGCGCGGCCGCGATAGCGGCGTCGTCGTTGCCGGCGTAGAACCCCACAACGACGGTCGCAAGACCCCGGTCGTCGAGGTCGGTCTCGAAGCCGAGCGTCTCCCGCATGTCGGCGACGACCGCGGCCACGCCGGCCCGGTCCGCCTCCGCGTCCTCCAGCAGCGACCCGCGGTCGGCCCGCTGGCCGGTGGTGGCCGTCTCCGTCCCCGTGGCCTCGACGAACACGTCCCGGAGGTGCTCGGTTTCTTCGTCCATTACCTACTCTACGCGTCAGAGTGACAAAAGGCTGTCGTGAGCGGACGGGCGCGTCACGGTTCGACACCGCTGTATCCGACACGTAACAGGCGAAATTGCCAAAATAGCTAAGTGAGGGGCGGAAGACGTGGGAGGTATGGTAGCAGTCAATACCATCGACGGCATCAAGTACGGGTTCCGGATCCTGGGATACTTGCTTGCAGTGTTTCTTGCGGGCGGCCTGCTCGTCCTCATCGGGGCTGCATTCGGGAACGACAATATCCTTCTCACGGGCATTTTTACGATCGTCGGAATCACGGTCATCTACGCGGGGGCGCTCGGGCTGTTGTACAAGGTGATCGGGGACGGCGTCGAGGTGGGGAACCGGGCCGCCAACAACCAGCAGCCGGCCCGCGGGCAGCCACAGCAGCCGCCACAGCAGCCGCCACAACAGGGCGGGCAGCAGCCACAGCAGGGCGGCCGGCGGTAGTGCGGCCGAGCGGGGACGTTTTCGGTTCGTCAGGGATTTGAACCGCTCTCTCTAACAGCGAGTATGGACCTCACTGACCGTCCCCGTCGTCTGCGCTCGGACGGTGTCAGCCCGCTCGTGCGGGAGACGCGGCTCCACCCGCAGGACCTCATCGCGCCCGTCTTCGTCGACGCCACCGCCGA
>JAZKSZ010000183.1:0-4468 GCA_036625795.1 Haloarculaceae archaeon | reverse complement strand
CGACCTGCAGCCGCGTGGGAGTGTCGACCTGCAGCCGGGTGGTATAAACGCCACGCGTACCTACGGGCGCGTATGAAACTCAGAACCCTCGCCGCCGGTGCGGTCGGGGCCGTGGGCGCGACCGCGGCCGCCAACAGGCTGCTGTCCTCCAGCGCCGGGGATCTGGACCCGTTCCTGGAGGGCGACCACGGGACCTACCGCTGGCGCGGCTTCGACGTCGCTTACACGGAGGCCGGCGACCCCGAGGACCCGGACCTGCTCCTCTTTCACGGGATCAATGCCGCGGCCTCCAGCCACGAGTTCCACCGCGTCTTCGGGGACCTCGCCGAGGAGTACCACGTCATCGCGCCGGACCTGCCCGGCTTCGGCGGCTCGGACCGGCCGCCGCTGCTGTACTCGGCCTCGCTGTACGAAACCTTCGTCGCCGACGCCATCGCGGACCTGGCCGAGGAGCCGGTCGTCGTCGGCTCCTCACTGACCGGCAGCTACGTCGCCA
The DNA here is from genome assembly GCA_036625795.1 of Haloarculaceae archaeon. Taxonomy (GTDB): domain Archaea; phylum Halobacteriota; class Halobacteria; order Halobacteriales; family Haloarculaceae; genus Salinirussus. The sequence goes on along the minus strand of JAZKSZ010000183.1, from coordinate 3,972 downwards.
CCGCCGCCCGCGAAACGGACGTCGAGCGGCTCGTGCTCGTCTGCCCGACCGACACCTCGATGGGTGGCCGGCGGACCTGGCTGCGCTCGCTCGTTCGGTCGCCCGTCATCGGTGAGGGGGTCCACAACCTCATCGTCAGCGAGCCCTCGCTGCGGTACTTCCACGAGGACCACGGCTACTACGACATGTCGAATCTCGCCGACGAGGTCGTCGAGTACGAGTGGACCTCGGGCCACCAGCCCGGGGCGCGCTTTGCCCCCGCCTCCTTCATCTCCGGCTTCCTCGACCCCGAGCGCGACCTCGCGGAGACGCTCGCCGACCTGGCGGTTGAGACGACGCTGGTCTGGGGTCGCGAGGCCGACATCACGCCCCTCTCCATGGGCGAGCGACTCGCCGAGGCGGGCGGGGCCCGCCTGGTCGTCTTCGACGACGCCCTCCTGCTCCCTCACGTCGAACACCCCGAGGCGTTCGTGGACGTGGTCCGCGGGGACGTCGAAGTCGAACTCGAGGCGTAACTGCCTCGGGTTCGCGCCTTCAGAACGTGACCCGTTCGAGCAGTCGGCGCGCGAGCGGCGGCTGGCGCGACTCGTGGGAGTAGACGGTGACTGTCGTACACCCCGGGTTCGGGAATGTCGGCCGGTCGTCGAACAGCGCGTCGCGGAGCCCGCCGTCGGCGCCGGGGCGTACCAGCAGGTCGGGACGCGAGGGTTGGCCCCCGTCGGCTCTGACGGACTCGGCGCGGACCGGCACCGAGAGCAGTTCCGAGAGTTCCGACTGGTAGTCCTCGACGGTCTGCCTGTACTCGTCGGTGTTTCCGCCGCGTGGGGGGTACCACAGCGAGAGCGCCCCGCCGTTGGCCGCGGCGACGGCGCCGGCAACGTCCACCGCCAGCGGCGGGTAGGGGCCGCTCCGGCCGGAGAGCACCACGTGTTCCGGGCTGTCGTAGCCGCGGTTGTCGACCAGGAGCACGTCACACGGGGCGTGGCGGACGACCCAGTCGATCGGGTCGCCGACCAGCCGCGAGCGGAGCCGGAGGGGTTCGTGCTCCGCGATGACCGTGTCGACGCCGCGGTCCGCGGCGAAGTTGACGACCGCGTGTTTCGTGTCGTGACTGACGACCTCGTCGGCCTCGATGTCGACGCCGAGTTCGGTCGAGAGCGCCTCCGTCCGCGTCTCGAAGGAGACGTCCGCCGGTGACTGGACGGTCGCGTCCCCGGTCAGCGGCGCCTGGTCGGGGATCTCCTGGAACCGGACGGCGACGACCCGCCCGTCGTCGGGGCGAACCAGGTCCGCCGCCAGCGCCACCAGCGCACGCTCCCGCGCCTCGTCCCCGCCTTTCGTGAGCGCGACGAGCACCTCGCGGGTGTCCTCTGCCATCGCGGCCTCGACGTCCGTGAGCGCCTCCCGGCCGACCTGGCGGCGGATCGCGTCCGTCGCTGCCCCCTCCCGGCTGACCCGCGGCCGGACGTAGACGAGGTACCAGGCGACACTCCCCAGCGTGATGACGACGGCGCCGGCGAGCGCGACGGCCCCCATCTGTGTGAGCAGGAGCACGCCGGTGATGGCGCCGAATATCTGCACCCAGGGGTACAGCGGTGACGTGAACTCCGGGTCGTACGTCGCGCTCCCCTGACGGAAGGCGACGACCGCGAGGTTGATCAGCGCGAACACCAGGATCTGGAAGGCGCTGGCGAGCTTCGCGATCTCGAGGATGGGAACGAAGGCGATGAGCACCAGCAGGACCGCACCCGTGAGGGTGATCGACGTGACCGGGGTGCCAAAGCGCTCGCTGACCGTCGACAGCGACGGCGGGGCGAGGCTGTCCCGGCTCATCGCGAAGGGATACCGCGAGGAGGAGAGGATACCGGCGTTGGCCGTCGAGACCAGCGCCAGGACGGCCGCGAGGATGACGACGACCACCCCTGCCTGTCCGAGCGTCGCCTCGGCGGCGACCGCCATCGGGGTCAGCGACCCGGCGACGCTGCCGGGGTCGGTCACCCCCACAAGCACCGCCACGATGGCCACGTACAGCAGCGTGGTGAAGGCCAGCGAACCGAGGATACCGAGCGGGATGTTCCGGCCGGGGTCCTCGACCTCCTCGGCGACGCTTGCGACCTTGGTGACGCCGGCGTAGGAGACAAAGACGAGGCCGGTCGCGGCCAACAGCCCGCCCAGTCCGTCGCCGAAGAAGTCGGCGTAGTTGCCCGACTGGACGCCGGGCGCGCTGCCGGCGGCAAACCACCCCAGCGCCGCCAGCATGACCACGACGATGACCAGCTGGAGCCGCCCGGTCTGTTTCGCGCCGACGACGTTCACCAGGATCAGCAGCGCCGCCAGCGCCACCGCGACCGGCTTCAGGGGCAGGTCGAAGAGCAGGAGGAGGTACGGGACGCCGCCGACGAGCGCGAGCGCGCCCTTGAACGACAGCGAGAACCACGTCCCGACGCCGGCGACCGTCCCGAGCAGCGGCCCCATGCCACGCTCGATGTAGATGTAGGTCCCGCCGGCCTCCGGCATGGCGGTGGCCATCTCCGACTTCGAGAGGGCGGCCGGAACAACCAGCAGTCCCGCGAGGGCGTACGCGACGATCACGGCAGGGCCGGCGATGTCGAGTGCCAGCGCCGGCAGGATGAAGATGCCACTGCCGATCATCGCGCCGATGCTGATCGCCAGCACCGAGGGCAGCCCGAGGTCGCGTTCGAGTTCCTTCATGCGTTATCGGAGATGGAGTCGGCGAGCGCGTCGGAGAGCACATCCGTCGCACAGACCGGGTGGTGACCGGCCTCGGCGAAGGCGTCGAGCCTGTCGGGGGCGTTCGCCAGCACGACGACCTCGGGAACGTCGAAGCGGGCACTGACGAGCTGTGCGACGAGCAGGTTTCGCCTGTCGGACCGGGTCGCGACGATCACCGTCGAAGCCCCGGCCACGCCCGCCTCTTCGAGGAGGGTCGGGTCCACCGGGTCCCCCTGGCGGCCGGACGTCTCGGGCTGGTCTCCCGGGCTGTCGACGAGCGAGACGGGGTAGCCGTTCGACCGCAGACGCCGGGCCACGGCGGTCCCGAGCGTGCCGCCGCCCAGGACGTAATAGGCACGCTCGCTGGTTCGCTCCGAGTGGTCATCCGCGCTGGAGTGGTGTTGAGTCATGAGTTGTCGGCCAGTGTTGACTGCGCCCATCCTGTGGGGTCACACATCCACGTAGATGACGGAAGTGCTTAAACTAGACGGTTGAAATGACGTATCGTCAAATATTGTGTCTATATATACTAGTTCGTGATGGGCGAGGTCAGGGGAGTAGCGTTCCGCGAGAACCACGACCGGATCGGGGAGCGGACGTGGGGCGACAGCGCGGCCCTCACCCGGTGGGGGAACAAGACTGATACTGTTCCCGGACGCCCGGAACAGACAGGATGAAAGACGGCGAGCTCGATTCAGTCGACCGGCACATCCTCTACTACCTCCAGCAGGACGCCAGGCGAACCTCCTCGAGTGACATCGCGGAGGAGCTCGGCCTCTCGCCGAGTACCGTCCGGACCCGGCTCAACAAGCTGGAGGAAAGCGGGATCGTCCGCGGCTACCACATCGACATCGACTACGACCTCGCCGGCTACCCGCTGTACACGAAGATAATCTGTACCGCGCCGGTCCCCGAGCGTGATACCCTCGCGAATCGCGCCCGCGAGGTCGACGGCGTGACCGCAGTCAGGGAGATCATGACCGGTGAACGGAACGTCTACGTCAACGCCATCGGTCAGGACCACGACGACCTCAACCGGATCGCACAGAACCTCGATGGGCTCGGGCTCAAGATCGTCGACGAACAGCTCATCCGCGACGAGTACGTCTGCCCCTACCACGGCTTCCTCGCAACCGAGGAGGAACCACTGGTCGCCGACGCCGACGAGTAACCGAAACGAGAAGTCGTCGGGGCCTGCGAGGCCCCGGGAGCGACGGTCAGCTCTCGACCGGAATCTCC
>JAZKSZ010000182.1:0-4584 GCA_036625795.1 Haloarculaceae archaeon | reverse complement strand
GGTCGTCGTCGAGTAGCTGGGGCTGTCTGCCGGTCCTCGCCGGGTAGCTGGCCGCGGGTCCACGCCGGCTACCGGTCGGTTTCGGCCAGCCACCGGACGACCTCGTCGTAGGACATCTCGCGGTCCAGCCCCTCACGTTCGAGCATCGCCTCGTGGAGTCGCTCGAGCGTTCGTTCGCTGAGGTCGACAGTGATGCTCGCCTCGCTGACGGTCTCCAGGTCGACCACGCAGTCGGCATCGGCCGCCACGTCCACGGCAGCGTCGGTCCCGCGGCCGAGCAGGTTGACCACCTCGCGGTCCTCGTCGTACCGGACGTAGGACCGCTCGACGAGCTCCGGGATGTGTCGCCGCCGGAGCTCGCGCTCGATCGCCTCCAGCTCCGCCACCGGGACCGCAGCAAGAGTGCCGTACTCCCCCTGTTCGGTAGCCACCGCCGCGGCGATATCGCGGACCGACATCGAGACGTGACGCTGGAGCCGCCCCAGCGCTATCTTCTGGTACGGGTGCGGACAGTCCCGCGGTGCGTGTGAGTCTGCCATGTGTACTCCCCCTTCGCCAGGCACGGTCGCACTGCCAGGCGTGTGCAACCATGACAAAGGACGGTAAAAATACCCCACCCTAGGTGTCTAGTTTCTGGTGTCGACGGCCGTCGCTTCCCCGGAACGTGCGTCTCTGCAGTCGGTTATCGCCTGGCTCCCAGCCCGTAGGAAGCGTGAAACGCCGTGCGAGAGCCACTCGAGTGCCTGCCGTCCCCCCCGCGCTCGACGGCGACCGCCGGTTCGTGTGGCCAGAGAACGGCAGCGGCGCTACTCGTCGACGTCGACGCTGGTCTCCTGCTCGGCGGCGACTTCTTCGGGGCGGGCCTCGAGCGTCGCCTTCGCCACCTCGACGCGGCGCAGCGGGTAGACCGTCTTCGCCTCGTTGTAGATAGCCGAGGACAGCCGTCCCTCGACGATGCTGTCGAGCAGGTCCTCGAAGGTGCGCTCGGTGCCGGCCTCCTCGACGAGGTCGATCATCGTCCGGCGGATCGCCTTCTTCTGTGAGGCATCGGCCTGCTTGGTCGTGAGCGCGACGGGCTGAACCTGGATGCGGTAGTCGTCGGTCGTCAGCACCGTGATGTAGGCCTCGACCTTCGAGGAGCCCCGGCGCACGAGGCTGCGGAGGTAGTCGCGGGTGAGTTCGTGTTTGATGAACTCCGTGTAGGCGCTGTCGCTCGCGACCTCCGTGATCCGGAACTCCAGTTTGGTGTTGTTCTCGCCCGCGTCATTGCGGATGTCGCCGAGGGTGGTCTCGATGGTCCGCCCGAGCACCTTGTCCGGCTCGTCCGCGACTGTCTCGCCGAGCTCGGCCCGGTCGAACTGCTCCGGGGCGAGCACGTCGTACCACTGCTTCTGTTGTTGCTGTCGGGATACTGATCGTTCGCTCATGTGTCTGTGTTCGTGTCTGCTGTGTTCGTGTCCGCTGTGTTCGTAAGCTGTGCTGCCGTCCGGAGGTTCACCACGTAGTCGTCGACCGTCGCCTGCAGGCCACCCGTACTCGTCCGCTGGATGGTCGTCACGACCGTCCCGTCCTCGACGGCGGTCTCGATCCGGTCCGTGTTGTCCGGCCGGACCGCCCGTGCGATGGCCGTCGCGTCCGTGCCGTGCTCGGTGCGGAGTTCGACGCGTCTCATAGCGCCTCCCTGAACGCGACCGCAAACTCGGTCGTGTCCGCCCGGAACCGCGCCCGGGCCGCCCGTGCTGTGCCGGCAACCGTCCCGTCGACGGCCCTCGCCGCTGCCGCCGTGACGCGGTCGGCGTCGGTCCCGTCGACGGCGTGGGCCGCCGCCCGGCCGTCCGCGACCGCGAGGACGACCGGTTCCGGCGAGCGATACTCGGCGAGCAGGCGAGCGACGGTCCCCAGCGGCAGGTCGGGGTCGCCGGGCTCGCACTGCGCGACGAGCACCCCGTCGTACCGGGCCGTCGTCGCCGCCGCGAGCGCGGCGTGTGCTCGCCGGCCGTGGGCCCGCCACGCGTCGAGGGCGGCCTCGCGGTCGCCCGCACCGGCCGCCAGCGCGACGCCCAGTCCCGGTTGTGACCGGGCGAGGGCATCGAGCACGTCCGCGTAGCCGCCGACGGTCCGGAAGGGACCGCCGACGTGAGGGCGCAGGAGGCGTTCGACCGCCGCCGCGCCCCGCGGCGTGGATCCGTCGGCGACCGTCAACGCGACGAGCGAGGCGCGCCGGCGAGCGGGCTCGTCGTCGTCTCCCTCGTTGGCATCGTCGAGCACCGCCGCGGCGGCCTCCTGGTCACCCGAGAACGAGCCGTGTGCGAGCGTCGTGTGCGCGAGCCCGTCTGCCGGGTCGGCGGTCGGGACCGCAAGCCCGGGGCGTCGGTCGGGGTCGGCGGCTTCGAGGGGGGCGCCGGCCGGCTCCGCGCCGGCAGCGACTGTCCCCGCGAGCGCGAGCCAGGGGTCCGCCCCGCCCAGCGTGTCGGCGACCGCGAAGGCCAGCCGGCTGACCGGGGCGTCGGTGGCGGTGACGTCGCCCACCTCGAGGCCGAGGCCGACCGTGCAGTCGGCCTCGGTCGCCCGCTCGGCGTCGGCCGGGAAGGCGGCGACTGTGGCCTGGAAGGGGCCCTCGACCGCGCGGGCGAGCAGGCCCGCGGCGGCGAGGGCGTCGCCCGTGGGTGCGGCGACCAGCCGGAGGAAGTCTGCGTCCCGGAGCTGTGCAGCGATGTCGCTGACAGCGGGGGCGGACGCCTCGGGCCGGTCGGTCGTCGACATGCGAGTGGCTCCTTACAGGACGTCTTTGGCGGTGTCGTAGCTGTAGGTGAACTCCTCGTCGACCTCGTCGCCGCGGTAGTAGTCGACCAGGCGGCGGATCTTCGACTCGGTGTTCTGGAGCGCGCGCTTGTTCTGGTGGTCCGTCGGGTTCTCGTCCATGTGCTCGCGCAGGCGGACGGCCCGCTCCATCAGATTCCGGAGGTCCTCGGGGAACTCGGGGTCGGCGTCGTGCTCCTCGAGGATCTCGGTGACCTTCTTGTCGGTCACGAGCGTGACGTCCGGAACAGGGGTCCCGTCGACCCCCTCGTCACGGAGTTTCAGCCCGATCTCCGAGGGGCTGTGTCCCTGTTCGGCCAGTTCGACGACGCGCTCCTCGACTGCGTCGGCGTCGACGTCGCTCCACTCCGGCGGGTCGTCTGCCGCGGGCCGGTCGGACCCGGAGGAACCGCGGCGTCGTGAGTGCATTCGTGCCATGGTTGATTGGAACTACGGACCGCTGGCGTTGCGCCTGGTGGCGCGGACACCACCGCAATCCCAAGCTGCTCAAGCGAGCAGCGCGTCGGATTTGCGGCCGTGTGTTCCCACCGGAGACTGTCGGCTCGCGGTGAAAACAGTTTCCATCCGCGGAGCAACAGCCCACTCCCGACCGGCACTCCGCCACCGCCGACGTTCCGGCCACCCGGCAGTACCGTTTTGGGCCGTCGGGGCCGACCACCGTGTATGGACCACCCGACCGACCCGCTTGCGGCGGCCATCGCCGAAGCGGAACACGTCGTCGCACTCACGGGCGCGGGCGTGAGCACCGCCTCCGGCATCCCCTCGTTCCGTGGCGAGGACGGCATCTGGAAGACGGAGTTCGACCCCGCGGACTTCCACTACTCGCGGTTCCAGGCCGACCCTGGCGGCTTCTGGGAGGAACGGCTGGAACTCTCCGAGCGGATGTTCCCCGACGACGTCGCGCCCAACGCCGCCCACGAGGCGCTCGCGGAACTCGAGGCTGCGGGCTACCTCGACGCGGTCGTCACCCAGAACACCGACGGGCTCCACCAGGCTGCGGGCTCGGAGTCGGTGATCGAGCTCCACGGCAACAGCCGCCGGGTCGCCTGCCAGGACTGTGGCACCCGGCTGGACGCCGACCCCGTCGAACAGCGCGCCCGGGAGGGGGAACTCCCCCCGGCATGTTCCTGTGGCGGCGTGTTCAAGCCGGACACCGTCCTCTTCGGGGAGCAACTACCGACGGGCGCGCTCCAGCAGGCCCGGCGGCACGCCCGCGAGGCCGACGTCTTTCTGGCGGTCGGCTCCTCGCTGAAAGTCGAACCCGCGGCCTCGCTGCCGCGGGTCGCAGCCCGCTCGGGGGCACGGCTCGCGCTCGTGAATCTGGAGGAGACGCCGGTAACCGGGCAGGCAGACGACGACATCCGCGCGGACGTCACGGAGGCCCTGCCCGAGGTGGCCGCTACAGTTCGACGCCGCTCGGAATGAGGCTGTGCTGGCGCAGGAGACTCCCCTCCTCGTCGTAGACGAGTAGTGTCCCCTTCTCGTAGACGACCGTCTCGTCGGACGGGCGCTCGATCCGGACGGCGTAGGTGTCCTCGGCGTCGCGTGCCGCAGTGACGACCTCGAGCAGCCCGGCCGCCTCGGCGTTGACCTCGAGCAAGTACTCCCCGGTGAGGCGTCGCGTCAGACTGAGGACGCCGGTCGTGTCGGTGTCGTCGACCGGTCCCTGGAGCCGGAGGATGATGTCGACGTCCTCGGCGGAGGGGACGCCGTCGTCCGCGAGCCGCTCGGCGAGGGTTCCCGCCGGGCCGTCGAAGGTGATGG
>JAZKSZ010000181.1:0-4599 GCA_036625795.1 Haloarculaceae archaeon | reverse complement strand
ACGGTCGTCGACCTCACGCAGGTGATCGCCGGCCCCTTCGCCACGATGCTGCTCGGCGACCTCGGCGCCGAGGTCGTGAAGATCGAGGCAATCGGCCGGGGCGACCGCGCCCGGGAGTTCAGCCCCTACCCCGAGTACTTCGACACCATCAACCGGAACAAACACAGCGTCGCGCTGGACCTCAAAGACGAGGAGGGCCAAGCGGTCGCGCGCACGCTGCTCGAGGACGCCGACGTCTTCATCGAGAGCATGAAGCCCGGCCGGGTGGAGAACTTCGGCCTCTCGTACGAGGACGTCCGCGAGCTCAACCCGGAGATCGTCTACTGCTCGATCAGCGGCTTCGGCCGGAACAGTCCATACGAGGACGTGCCCGCCTGGGACATGGTGGTCCAGGCGATGAGCGGGATCATGTCGATCACCGGGACCGAGGAGACGCCGCCGCTGTGGTCCGGGCTGCCCAGCGGCGACCTCGCGGCGGCCACCTACACCGTCCAGAGCGTCCTCGCCGCGCTCTACGCCCGCGAAACCGGGCAGATCGAGGGGGAGTGGGTCGAGGTGCCGATGTTCGACGCTGCCATCTCCTGGCTCTGCGCCCGGGCGGGTTACACCTGGGGCACCGGTGAACCGTTCCCCCGCTTTGGCACCTACCACCCCTCCGCGGCTCCGTTCGGCGTCTTCGAGGCCGCCGACGGCTCGCTGGTGGTCGCAGCGAGCACCGACAGCCTCTGGGAAGCACTCTGTGCGGAACTGGGCCGCGAGGAGTTGCTGACGGACGAACGGTTCGACGACCGGGACGAGCGCGTCGAGCACACCGACCAGCTCCACGAGGAGCTGGAGAAGACGCTCGCGGAGGCCACCGTCGAGGAGTGGATCGAACGGCTCCACGGCGCGGGCGTCCCCGCGGGACCGATCCACGACACGAAGTCGGTCTGGGAGGACGACCACGTCACCCAGCGGGGCCTACAGGTCACTGCCGAGCGCGACCAGCGGCAGGACGCCCAGGTGATCGACCACCCGATCCACTTCCGGAACCTGGCGACGAGCCTCCGGGTCCCGCCCCAGGAGCTGGGGGAGAGCACCGGCGACGTGCTCGCCGCCCACGGCTACTCCGACGAGGAGGTCGAGCGGCTCCGCGAGCGCGGGGTCGTCGACTGAGGCGGGCTGGGGAGTCGCCGGCAGAGGAGCGTCGCCCGGCGGGACTCACTCCTCGCGCAGGTCCTGCAGGACCTCCTCCGCGTGGCCCTCCGGGTCCGCGAGCGCGGGGTCGTACACGCCGGCGACCTCGCCGTCGGCAACGGTGAACGTGATGCGGTCGGTGTACCCCTCGCTGGTGTCGAGGCCGAACGCCCCGGCCACGTCGCCGTCGGGGTCCGCGAGCAGGTCGAAGGTGACCCCTTCCTCCTCAGCGAAGTCGGCGTGTGTCTCGACGTCGTCCATCGAGACGCCGTAGACGGTGATGCCGGCCTCCTGGAACGCCGGGAGCGTCTCCTGGAAGTCGTTGGCTTCGATGGTGCAACCGCCGGTGAAGTCCTTCGGGTAGAAGTAGACCACCGTCGGCGCCTCGAAGTCCGGCGTGACTGTCTCGCCGTGCTGGTTCTGTGCGCTGACCGCCGGAGCCGCGTCGCCAGGCTCGAGCATACCACTCGTTCACAGCCCAGCACAGTATGGGTTTGGGTACTGGGGGTGCTCGTGCGGTCCGGCCCCGGAACTGCCGCCGGTCCGGCTACCAGTCGCGCGCGAAATCGACGCCGAACATCTCCGCCGACGAGGGTGGCGGGTTCGACCCTTCGACGAGCGCGTACTGGTCGAAGTTCTCCACGCCAACGCTCGCGAGTAGTTCCTCGTCGTAGAAGGAGTGGCCGTCGACCTCCGCGGGGTCGCGGTCGAGCAGGACGGAGGCGGCGTCGGTGTAGACCTGCGGGCTGCGCCAGTCCTCCTCGCTGCCCATCCCGAAGTAGCGGGTCGCGCGGGTCTCGATCGCGGTGACGGGCCACAGCGTCGACGCGGCGACGTCCTCCTCCTCGCCGGACAGCGAGAGTGTCATGAAGGCCATCCCCATCTTCGAGAAGGCGTACGGCGCCATGCCGGGGACGCGGTCGACCTCCAGGGGTGGCGCGTTCGTGATCACGCGCCCGCCGCCGTCGCGCAGCGCCGGCAGCGCGGCCTGGGTCATCGCGTAGGTCCCGCGGACGTTGACCTCCATCAGCAGGTCGAACCGCTTCATCGGGAGTTCCCCGATCTCCCCCATCTGGATGGCGCTGGCGTTGTTGATGAGGATGTCGAGCTGCCCGAACTCCTCGAGCGTCTCGTCGACGACCTGCTGACAGCTGTCGGGGTCGCGCACGTCCAGCTGGACGGCCAGCGCCTCCGAGCCGCGCTCGCGGACCGCGTCGGCGGTCTTGTGGATCGTCCCCTCCAAATCGGAGTCGCTGTCGTCGACGGTCTTCCCCGTCGAGACGATGTCGGCGCCGTGCTCGGCGAGTTCGAGCGCGAGTGCCCTGCCGATGCCGCGTGTCGTTCCCGTGATAACTGCCACCTGTCCCGAGAGGTCGGGGGCTGGTACTGCCATGCGACCCCAGTCGACCCCCACATGCAAAAAGCTACCTTGCGCGCTGCGGGACAGGACAGCCCTGGCACCCCGAGGCCACCCGAGCCCACCGGACGACCACAAGAGCCAACAGCCAGCCGGCTGCAGCCGGTGGCATGGGACGCGTCACCGACATCGCCCCGGCCGGACTCGTGCCGGCAGCCTGGCTGGTCACCGCCGGCGCCCACCAGGGTGCGGTGAGCGAGCGGACGCTCCTGATAGCGCTGGTCGTCATGGACGTCCTGCTCGCGGCGTTCATCGTGGCCGGCGCCTCCGAGATGACCGGGCCGGTCCTGCGTCTCTGGCGGCTGGTCCTGTTCGCGGGTCTGCCGCTCACCCTCGCGGGGACCCTCGGTCTGTGGCTCTCGCCCCCCAGCGAGGTGCTGCTCGGGGTGTCGCTGTACGGGTGGATGGTGCTGCCTGGCGCGGCGTACCTCCGGACCGGCACGCTCGTCTCCGACGGGCCGTTCCGGCAGGTGTATCTCGCTGCCGGCGGGCTCTCGGTCTTGGGCGCGGCCGTCTACGCGGCCGGGAATGCGGGCCTCACGGGGCCCGGACCCGCGTGGCTTCTCGCCGGCCTCGCGGTCGTGGGGGCCGGCCAGAGCGTCGGGATGGTGACTGCAGCGGTCCAGAACAGCTAGGCCCGCTCGCCGGCCTCTCGCCCCGCGTCGCTACCACGGCTGGCCCCCGCGGGCCCGCGCAGTTTCCGGAGGCTCTCGTGTGTCCCGACGACCATCGCGGGGACCAGTAGCATGAAGATGTGCTCCTCGAGGGGGACCCCGAGCAGCTCGACGCCGGTCCGAAGCGGGATCTCGAAGACGCCCACGGTCAGTGTGTACCAGTCCCACGCGAGCGCGAAGGGGTACAGCACCAGGGTAGTCCGGGCGGCCGCCCGCCACGCGCTGGCGTACGCGAGCAGGGTGAGCGCGACGGCCCCCCACATGAGCTCTGTCACCAGGTAGGTGTACTCGCCGAAGACGGTAATGTCGGGCACCACACCACCCGAAAGGGGCCGGCGGAAAAAAAGCGTGTGCGCCGACTCGATGGTCACGACCCTTCCGGGAACTCTCCGGGTGTGGGAACGAGAACCAACTTTGATTACCGCGCGAATCGAACCTCCGCAGAGAGGGACCTCAGATGGATATTGCCGATATCGCGACCAGCGAGTACGTCGCCGTCGAAACGGACGAACGACTGGCGAAGGTCAGGTCGATCTTCGAGCGCGAGAACCCCAAGGGACTCATCGTCACCGAGGACGGCGAGTACGCCGGCGTGCTCGCCCAGCGCCAGCTCGTCCAGTCCCGGATCGACGACGACGCGAAGGTCGAGCGGCTGATGCAGTCGGCCCCGAAGGTCGACCGGACGGCCGACGTCCGGAAGGTCGCCCGCGTGCTCGTCGAGGGCAAGACCAAGATCGCCCCCGTCTTCGAGGCCGACCGGCTGTGGGGGATCGTCTCCGAGGACGACATCCTCGATGCCGTCCTGGAGAACCTCGACGCGCTGACCGTCGGGGAGATCGCCACCGAAGACGTCGTCACGGTCGAGGAGGATACCCACATCGGCCGCGTGATCAACCTCCTCCGGGAGAACGACATCTCCCGGCTCCCGGTGCTCGACGAGGACGGCCACCTCTCGGGGATGGTCACGACCCACGACATCGTCGACGTGGTCGTCCGGGACATGGACAAGACGACCCGGGGCGACCGCGGCGGCGGCAACGACAGGGTGCTCGACATCCCCGTCTACGACATCATGTCCAGCCCGGCCGCCACGACGACCGGCGAGGAGTCCGTGCGGGCGGCCGTCCAGCGGATGCTCGACAGCGACTACGCCGGGCTGGTGGTCACCCCCGAGGACGACGACCGGGTCGTCGCCGGGGTCATCACCAAGACCGACGTGCTGCGGGCGCTGACCTACACCGAGGAGGAGCACATGGACGTCCAGATCACCAACATCCGGCTGCTGGAGGCACTCTCCCGCGAGCAGGTCCGCCAGCAGATCGAGGGCGTCGT
>JAZKSZ010000005.1:0-23946 GCA_036625795.1 Haloarculaceae archaeon | reverse complement strand
CGGGAGCGGTTCGAGTGATCCTCGATACGTCGTTCCTGATCGATCTCTTCGACGGTCGCGAGGGGGCGTTCGAGAAAGGCATCGAACTCTCCGAGACGAAGACCGTTCAGCGGGTTCCGTCACCGGTCGTCATGGAACTCTCGTACGGTACCGAATTCGGCGATGAAGAGGAACGGCGGAACGTCAGGAACGCGCTCCGGATGTATCCGGTCGTCGAACAGGACGAGACGACAGCTGACCGCGCCGGACAGCTACTCGCGCGCGCCGACCAGAAAGCCGACGGTGAAAGCGGCATCGACAAAGTCGATCCGATGGTTGCGGCAGTCTCTGACGTCTACGACGAACCGGTCCTCACCGACAACGTCGGGGACTTCACAGCACTCGGAGTCGAGGTCGAGACGTATTGAGAGGTGGATACATCGGCAGTCGTGAGTGCAGAGGCCGACTTCCTATCTGTACATCCTCGATGCGGAGTGACCGAGCGCAGGGTGCTCTGCTCCTACTATCGGTGACAAGACGGAACCTTCTATTAATCGAGTGCGTCCCGCGAGATAGTTTCGTCAGATTGACTACTCGGGGTAAACTCGATGTCGAGGACTCGCGTACACGGAGGTAGCCGTAGTCTTTGCCGCCGCTGGGTGCTGACTCGGTCCACTCGGTGCGGTACGGCACGCTTCCCTCGGCAGGTGTTCGGTAGTACGATGCGGCCCTCCCACAGATGTATCCCCAACCAATTAGTACTCCAACTGGTATGGCGTCCTCACACGCGACGGCGACGACCGGTTCCGACCAGCGTAGCTCAGCACGGGACACCCGGCTTCGACTGTGGAACGGCGTCATGGCTGTCCTCCACTTTCTGCAAGGGCTGGCGATGGTTCTTCTGGCCGACCAAGTTCTGTGGCCGGTCACGCGAACCAGATACGGATTCAATCCCGAGACCGAGACGATCTTCCCGGAGACTGTCTCCTTTATCGACGCGAACCTCCCGCTGCTCGTTGCGGGCTTTCTCTTCATCTCCGCAATCGCGCACACCGCGATTGCGACCGTGCTGTACGACCGGTACGTCGAGTATCTCGACAGGGGGATGAATCCCTACCGCTGGTACGAGTACTCCGTGAGCGCCTCGCTGATGATCGTCGTGATCGCCATGCTGGCCGGCGTCTGGGACGTCGGGACACTCGCCGCGCTGTTCGGCCTCATCGCGGTGATGAATCTCGCCGGCCTCCTGATGGAACGACGCAACGAGTCGACCGACGACACCGACTGGACGCCCTACTGGGTGGGGACGCTCGCCGGCCTCGTGCCCTGGGTCGTCATCGCGATCACGTTCGTCGGGACCGTGACGGCCAGCGGCGGCGAGTTTCCGGAGTTCGTCATCTACATCTACGTCTCGATTTTCGTCTTCTTCAACCTCTTTGCGCTGAACATGGCACTGCAGTATCTGGAGGTCTCTCGCTGGAAGAACTACCTCTTCGGCGAGAAGGCGTACATCCTGCTGAGCCTGGTTGCCAAATCCGCCCTCGCGTGGCAGGTGTACTTCGGCACGCTGAACTCCCCGATCTGAGCGTCGAGGGCGCGGGTGGCCGACGAGGCCCCACTCAGTGCGACGGGAACCAGCGTGCGTTGCCGTGTCCATTCACTGCCGATAGTCGCGGCGTCGCGCGTCTCGAGGCTGCCGTATTTGTGATGGCTCGGTCGCTGAAGGGAACACGAGTAACACACCAGGGGGAAGTCCAGGCGATTCACTGAGACGAAGCCCTCGCGTAGACCGAATCCGTCGACGTCCGGCAGCGTTCACTTCCCGTGGTGGAGGCCAAACTTATGTCGCCGGGCCGCGCCCAGCGTGTATGGCAACTGGCTCGTTGCTCTCGGAGACGTACTTCGGGAGTACGATCCCGCAGTATCTCCTGTTTTTCGTCGTGTTGTGTATCGGCGCCCTCCTCGGTCGGTCGCTGACGTTTCTGTACCGGCAACGGCTGCGCCGGAAGGCCGAGGCGACCGAAACCGAGGTCGACGACATCATCGTCTACGCGCTCGGCCGTCCGGTCATCTTGCTGGGCATCGTGCTCGGAGCGGCAGCGGGTCGGTACTTCCTCACGCCCGTCGAACCGCTCCGAACGGTGGTGAACGCGTCAGTCGAGGTCCCCATCATCGTGACCATCGCCTGGGTCGCCGTCCGGCTGACCGACGGGTTCATCGACGCGTACCTCCTGCAATACGTCGAGCAGACCGAATCGAAGCTCGACGACGAACTGGTCCCGATCGTCAGCCGGATCACCAACATCGCCATCGTCTCCATCGCCGGCGTCGTCATCCTGGATTCGCTGGGATACGACGTCACGGCCGTCATCGCTTCCCTCGGCGTGGTCGGCGTGGCCGTCGCCTTCGCCTCCCGGAAGACGATGGCAGACGTCTTCGGCGGTGCACACATCCTCTCGGCGAAGCCGTTTCTCGTCGACGACATCGTCGACATCGAGGGGACGACCGGGACTGTCGAGGAGATCGGCCTCCGGACGACCCGGATCCGCGACTTCGATGGCCGGGCGGTCTCGCTCCCGAACTCGGCGATCGCGGACGCCGAGGTGCGAAACATCTCTTCGGAACCCACTCGACGGGTCAAGACGTTTCTCGGCCTGTCATACGACACGACACCGGCGGAGATGGACCGCGCGATCGACCTGGCCGTCGACACCGTGAACGCTGTCGATGGTGTCGACACCGACCAGACGGGTGCGTGGTTCTGGAACTACGGCGACTCGGCGCTACGGGTCAGACTCGAGTACCATATCGACAGCCTCGACCGCTGGAAGGCAGTCAGAGACACAGTGAACCGCGACATCCAGGAGGCCTTCGAGGACGCCGGAATCGACATGGCGCTTCCCACCAGGACGGTCCGCCTGGAGCACGACGGCGAAGATGTCGGGGACGACGAACCGGCCAGTCGCGGCGAGGGCCTCGGGCGGACGTGACATCGTCTGCGGTTCGGGCAACTCGAACAGGTCCGGCCGCTTCAGCGGGTCCCCGCCGGAGAGCACGAGGAACGGCTGCGGCGAAAATTCCGCCACCTGCTCGAACAGACGCCGCGCCTCCGCGAGGTCGAGTTCGTCCGCGCACCGTTCCGGGTCGGCCTCCGCCCGGCAGTGGTCGCAGGCGAGGTCACAGGCCTGGGAGACCTCCCAGGTGACGACGAGAGGCGCCTCGCTGTAGTCCCGGCCGTGTGGAGCGCCACCGCTACCCGAGTCTACGTCCCCTGAGTGGCCGTACGACCCGTCGCCGCGCCGGACACCGCCACCTGCAGGATGGCCGTCCGCGTCGTGGGGACTCTCGGCAACCATTACTGTTCGATTGTCACGGGCCACCGAAGAGGCGCGGCGACGACATACAGAGTGTTTTACACTACTCCCGCAACCGAAGACGCGTTCCTGCGTGGATATCGTCAGGCTGTTGCCCGGGGCAACGCCCGAGAAGCGGTTCCTTCTGGAGTAGGGACATATTTTTATTAGATCTCGGTCCTCACGTATGCTCATGCCGTTTAGTGTCAGGCATACCGAGTTAGCTGTGGAGGGGGAACAGGGGACGAGCACGCGACGGCAGGGTGGCGTCGCGGGAACCGAGTCGAGGACCGGTGGGACGGGGGTGGCGGTATGAACCTTGACCGTCGGTCGGTACTGAAAGGGATCGCGGCAGCAGGGGCGTCGCTGACCTTCGCCGGGTACGCCGGCGCGGCGGGCACGCGGCAGTACATCGTCGTCGGCGGCGGCCAGTCACGCCTCGAACGGGCCGGTTTCGAGGTCAAGCAGGTCCTCGCGGAGGGGGACGTCTTCGTCGTCGCCGGCGCGGAGGACGCGGTCGAAGAAATCGAACAGGTCGGCGGCGTGCAGGGCGCGGCGCCGAACGTCCGGTTCGAACTGGAACGCCCGAAACTCGAAGAGGTAGCACCCGAGGAAGACCTCGAAGAGCCCACGTTCTACGATCGCTACCTCTGGGACAAGCAGGTTACGGAGTCACTGGAGGCGAACCAGACCGCGACCGGCGACGGGTCGAAAATCGCTATCATCGACACCGGGACCGACTACAGGCACCCGGACCTGACGCCAAACCTCGACAAGGAGGCAGGGCGGCGATTCAAGAACGGCTCGATCGATTCGGGAACCGAAGATGACATTGTCGTGGGTCGTCCTGCTCCTGAGGAAAGTGACCTGGACTTCGATATCGACTTCGTTGAACAGAACGTTGCCGACGACGTCGAAGGTCACGGGACCCACGTCGCGGGCATCGCAGGTGCAAGTGCGGATGAGGGCGCTCTTGGAACCGGCGTCGCCGGCACTGCCCCGGAGGTGGACCTGGCTGCTTTCCGGGTGTTCTGGTGGATCAAGGTCGGCACTGACGATGACCCCGTCGACGAGCGGTGGGCGCCGACGACAACGTCGGCTGACATCCTCACCGCGATCGACTACGGTGCCAGCAAGGACTACGACGCGGTCAACCTCAGCCTCGGGACGCCTCCGCTACCGCCACAGGTTAACAGCGACCCGGTAGTGAAAGCCTACAAGAAGGTGATACAGTCGGCTGTGAGTCGAGGGACAGTCGTAGCCGCGAGTGCCGGCAACGCCAATACCGACCTCCAGCGGGGCGGCACGTTCTCGCTGCCAAACAGTATCGAGGGTGCGATGAGTATCAGCGCGACCGCACCCAACGACAAGCGCGCGTTCTACTCGAACTTCGGCACGAACGAGATCGACGTCGGCGCTCCCGGTGGGGGGTACGAAACCCTCGAGAAGACGCTCGCAACCGGAGGCGTGGAGTGGCCGTTCCCGTTCAACCTCGTCTTCTCGACCATCTCGCCGCGCGTCGAAGGTGCGGCGTACGGCTGGAAGGCCGGAACCTCGATGGCCGCACCCCAGGTGGCGGGGCTGACGGCACTGGTTCGCGAACTCGATCCGCGGGCCAGCGCGCGCAGGGTCGAATCAGAAATCAAGCTGGGTGCCGAAGGCAGTGCCGGCCGTAGCAGCCCCGACCTCGGAGCCGGCCGGATCAACGCGCTGAACACTGTCGAGCGGGTCGACGGCCGCGGCGGTTCGGGCGGGGGGAACGGCAAAGGCGGCCCGCCGTAACGAACCCTAAGAGACCCCCGACCCGACGAGGGATCGCATCGTTTAGGCCGGCGGGACCGCTCGCCCCGGCCGGGGAATGAGATTCCGGAACGCGCTGTTGTTTCTCGCGCTCGCGACCGCCTGGGGCAGCGCCTTCACCGCCATCAAGGCCGGCCTCGAGTTCTTCCCGCCGGTGCTCTTTGCGGCGTTCCGCTACGACCTCGCGGGCCTGCTCGTGCTGGCGTACGCGGCCTACGCGACCGACCGGTGGCGCCCCCGCGAGCGCGCCGAGTGGCTCTCGGTCGCCGTCGGCGGGGCGCTGCTGATCGCCGCCTACCACGCCTTCCTGTTCGTCGGCGAGCAGGGCACCACGAGCGGCGCGGCAGCCGTGGTCGTCAGCCTCTCGCCGGTGCTCACGACCGGCTTCGCCCGCGGGCTCCTTCCCGACGAACGGCTCACCGCGCTCGGCCTCCTCGGGCTGGGGCTGGGCTTTGCGGGCGTGGCCGTCCTGAGCGCGCCTGCCCCCGGCGACCTGCTGAACGCCCGGACGGTCTCGCTGGGGCTCGTCCTGCTCGCGGCGGCCTCCTTCGCGCTGGGCAGCGTGCTCACCCGGCGGATCGACGCCGGCCTGCCCGTCGAGACCATGGAGGCGTGGTCGATGGTCCTCGGTGCGGCCCTGATGCACGCGGCGAGTCTGGGGCTCGGCGAGTCGGTCGGCGCCGTCCGGTGGACCGGCGAGGCCGTTCTCGCGCTGGGCTACCTGGTCGTCGTCGCCAGCGCGCTCGGCTTTCTCATCTACTTCGACCTGCTCGAGCGGCTCGGCCCCATCGAGATCAACCTCGTCTCCTACGCGGCGCCGGCCGTCGCGGTCCTGACCGGCCTCCTCTTCCTCGGGGAGCGGCCCACAGTCCACACCGCGGCCGGGTTCGCGCTCATCCTCCTGGGCTTTGCGCTCATCAAGCGACGGGAACTCCGCGAGGAACTGGGCCGACTCGACCCCGCCGGCGGGGCCCGGGAGTGACCGCGGCCGAACTGCCGGACCGGCGGTCTCGCGAGCCGAACACGACGGGCCGTCTCCTTCCGCCCCCGATTCCGAACGGACTCGACTGTTTCGCGGTAATTTACTTGTTTTGTCTGGGTTTTCCCGTTTTCGTTATCCGTATATCGGAATAGTTATCCGTCGACCACTCATCTGTTCAATCGCAATGGCAAACGGTAAGGTGGATTTCTTCCACGACACAGGCGGTTACGGTTTCATTTCGACTGAGGACGCGGACGATGACGTATTCTTCCACATGGAGGACGTCGGCGGCCCGGACCTCGAAGAAGGAGAGGATGTCGACTTCGACATCGAACAGGCCCCCAAAGGCCCGCGCGCGACGAACCTCGTTCGCAACTAACGGGCCCGACCCGGACGCTCTGTAGCGCCCGGGCGGCTCATGCGGCTGCGTTCTTTCTCCCCTCGGAGACTGCGGACCGTCCGTCGGCTTCCCCGGGGTAGGGATTCGAGTGCCGTGTCCGGCCGACACAGCACCGGCTCCGGGAGCGACGAGCGCGAAAAGCGAGGCCGGTCAGGCGACCGACGCGCCGACGTAGAGGACGACGACGAGGAACACCCAGACGACGTCGACGAAGTGCCAGTACATCGAGACGGTGGAGACGGAGGTGTGCTGCTCGGGGGAGTAGTGACCCATCCGGCCGCGGAAGAAGACGATGGCGAGCAACACGCCGCCGAGCGTGACGTGCAGGCCGTGCAGGCCGGTCAGCCCGTAGAAGGCAGAGCCGAATGCGCCGGTAAAGAGGTCGAATCCCTCGTGGATGATGAACTCGTAGTACTCGAGCACCTGGCCGCCGATGAAGACCAGTCCGAGCAGGAGCGTCACGCCGGTCAGGCGGACGAAGCGTTGCTGGTTGCCCTTCCGGAGCGCGACGTGGGCGAAATGGAGCGTGAAACTGCTGGCGATCAGGATGCCGGTGTTGATGAGAACGAGACTCGAGAGGAGGTTCGGGAGCTCCGGCGCCCAGGGCCCCGACCGGATGAAGAAGTAGTAGACGAAGCCGGCGCCGAAGGTGGCGACCTCCGACCCCAGGAACAGGAGCATCCCGAGCTTGAGGCTACTTCCGCTGCGGCCCTCGGTGCCGTGTTTGAGGAAACCGGCGATGAACCCGTGGTAGAGCCAGCCGTACAGGCCGAGCAGGAACAGTCCGGTGGAGGCGACGAGCACGCCCGGCCCGGCCAGCGGGCCGATGACGTCGTAGCTGTGTCCCATGACGAACAGTGCGGCCCCGACGTAGATCCCGCCGACCCCGAGCGCGGCGATGAAAGGCCACCAGGAGGCCTCGCCGAACCCGCGTGGCCAGTCCTCGACGGCCGGCAGGTGGTGGCCCCCGTGGTCCTCGGCCGGGAGGTGGTCGTCCGAGTCGTCTGCGACAGTCATGCTCCGACCTTGCGAGTGGACTGTCAAAAACCCTCGCAAACCGTTCCCGGGGGAGCCGGCGTCCAGGCCCTCCCCGACTGGTCCCGACAGGTACTCGTCCCCGCCGGCCAAAGCCCCGCCAATGGCACGGGTCCGGACTCGCCTGGCCGGCGGCGCCGCCGCCCTGCTCGCGCTCCTCGCCGTGGCCGAGCCCACCCTCGCCCACGGGGGTGCCGTCGCCGCGAACCGCCAGCCGGTGACCGTCCCGACCTGGCTCGTGTTGCTGACCGGCGGCGCGGCCGTCGGCGCCTCCTTCCTGCTCGCGACGTTCGTCACCGACCGGGCGATAGTCCGGGCGGTCGACGGCTGGCGCCGGCTGGTCCCCGGCCCCGGCCGGCTCGCCAGCGCGGTCGCGAAAGCCGTCGGCGTCCTCGGACTGGTCGCCGTCCTGGCGGTCGCAGCCGTCGGCCCGACCACGAACAACGCCGCCGTCCTCTTCGTCTGGGTGGGCTGGTGGGCCGGCTACACGATGACGACGTACCTGGTCGGCAACTCCTGGCCGGCGCTGAACCCCTGGCGCACCCTCGCCGGCCTGTTCCCCTCGATGGACGAGCCGTACCCCGACCGCCTCGGGTCGTGGCCCGCGACCCTGGCGCTGCTGGCGCTCATCTGGGTCGAGACTGTCAGCCCGATCACCGACGACCCGCGCCCGCTGGCGGCTGTCGTGCTCGCGTACACGCTCGTGACGCTAGCCGGCGCGGCCGTCTACGGGACCGACACCTGGTTCCGCCGCGCCGACCCCATGGCCCGCGTGTTCCGCTACTACGGGGCCGTTGCGCCCGTCCAGCGGACCGACGACGGGCTCTCCGTCCGGCTTCCTGGCGGTGCCCTCTCGGAACTCGACATCGCCGACGACAGCGAGGTGGCGTTCGTGGTCGCACTGCTCTGGGCGACGACCTTCGACGGCTTCGTCTCCACCGCCGCGTGGGCCGACATCGCCGGCGTGGTCCGCGACGCCGGAATCCCGCTCGCGCTCGCGTACCTGACCGTACTCGCGGGCGGATTCGGACTCTTCCTCGGGGGCTACCGGCTCTCCTCGCGGCTCGCCTGCCGGACCGGCGACACCTACCTCTCGACGGCCCTCGTCGCCCGCCGCTTCGCTCCCTCGCTGCTCGCCATCGCGGCGGGGTACCACTTCGCGCACTACCTTGGCTTTCTGATCTCGCTGGCCCCGGCCATCGTGGTGCTGGCGGCGACGCCGCTGTCGACGCCGCTGCAGGTTCCCGTGCTCCCGCTCCCGGGCTGGTTCGACCTGGTCGGGATGGCCGCCATCCTCCTGGGGCACGTGCTCGCGATCTGGGTCGCCCACGCCACCGCCTACGACCTCTTTCCCGGTCGGCTGCAGGCGGTCCGCAGCCAGTACCCCTTCATCGCGGTGATGGTTGTCTACACGATGACGAGCCTGTGGCTGCTCGCCCAGCCGGAGGTGCTCACACCGTGAGCGAGCCCGACGCGGCCCCGGGCGAGGCGGCCGGCCGACCCGAGCCGGAGTCGACCGCGAGCGCGGCGACACCGACCCACGTCGGGACGGGCCCCGGCACCCTCGACGGGGGGTTCGACCCGCCGGCCGACGCCGACGTCTTCGCGTGTGGCTACTGCGGGCGCCCCTTCGCCGAGGAGGACCTCCTCGCACTCCACCGGGGCCACGCCCACCCCGACCGGCTCACCGACGAGGAGCGGGCAGCCTTCGAGGCAGCCTACGAGACCGAGACCGGGGAGATGCGCCGCTTCCAGCTCAAGGCCGCCGGCGCGGTCATCCTCCTCTATTTTCTCTTGCTGATGGTCTACGCCCTCGTGTGAAAGTCGAAAGGTTGAGGTGTGCAACTGGCGGTAGAACGGGTATGGAACTCCGGGTCATCGAGAACGAGTCGACCGAGCTCTCCATCGAGATCGCCGGCGAGGACCACACCTTTCTGAACGTCCTCAAGGGCGCGCTGCTGGAGACGGAGGGCGTGACCGCCGCGACCTACGACATGAACCCCGAGCAGTCCGGCGGCCAGACCGACCCGATCCTCACGATCAAGACCGACGAGGAGACCGACGCGCTTGACGCGCTCGAGGCGGGTGCCCAGCGGGTCATCGACAAGTCCGCCGACTTCCAGGACGCCTACGAGGCTGCGGCCTAACGACCGGTAGCCGCTCGGCTGCCCTTCTCGCTCGGTCAACAGACGACCTGGAGCAGGTAGACCCGCCCGTCGGGAGTCGCGTGGAGGTCGATCCCGGTCCGCGTGCCCTCGACGGCGTCGGCCTCCCCGTCCCGTACGGAGGACGCGACCAGTGCGTCGGCGAGCGCCGACGCCGAATCGAGAGAGTCCGGGAGGACGCTCGCGGTGATGACGCTCGGCGATGTCTCGCAGGCTCCTTCCAGGGCGCTCTGGACCCGGTCGCGTTCCTCGCGGGAGACTCCCTCCTCCTTCACGCGTTTCTGATTGAGAAACGTCGCCACCGCGCCGAGGTCGCCGTTGCGGGAGAGTGCTGTGGCGCTCGCCGACTCGCGAGCGTCGTTCAATCCCGCCAGGTACGCCGCCTCGGCGTCCTCGAAGGAGACGTTACCGGCGGCCGCGGCGTTCCCCGGCACGTCCGAGACCTCGGGAACGCCGCCGCCGAAGCCGGGGATGTCGACGGCGCCGGTGACCCCGAGCACGAAGACGCCGGCGACGACGAGGACGACCGCGAGCCCGAGGATGTACCGGGGCGTCAGGAGGTCGAAGTAGCCGGGCACCTCGAGCTCGCTGTCGTTAATTTCCTGCCGTTGCAGTTCGAGGTCAGCGTGGCCACACCGGCTGCACGGCGGGTTGTGCTTGGTGTGCTCGCGGCCACACGAGGTGCAGACCCACACCTTCGCCTCCGAGCCCAGCGACTCATCGTCGTTCGCGACCGGAACGACCGCCCGCTCGAAGCTCCCGTGGCCGCAGTTGTCACACGGCGGGTCGTCCTCCTCGTGGGGCTTGCCACACCACTCACACCGCCACTCCATCGCTCCAGGGTAGTGGGGTCCCGGCGAAAAGGCTGCCGTTTGCCGGCTCGCACAATGCCTTTCCGCGACGGGATGGCTATGTGTCTCCAGCCCTATCACCCTCTATGGCCGACGATGCCAAGGGAGACGACACCCCGGACCCGGACCCGGACGACGCCACGGCAGACGACCGTGTCGCCGAGCTGGAAGCGAAGGTGGAACGACTCGAACAGAACGTCGAGGAACAGCGGGAGGTACTCAGTATCCTCGCAGCCGGCCAGCAGTCCGAGAGCCTTCCAGACCTTGGCTGTCCGTACTGTGGCGAGGGGATACTCGTCGGCAGCAGCGGCATCTCCTGGGAGCAGGTCGAGTGCACGTCCTGCGAGTTCAAGCAATACCTCTGAGCGAGTCGCCGCGGCCCGTGACCGTTCCCCCGCTCAGAGCCGGACGGGGATACCGCGCTCGTCGAGATACTCCTTGACCTCGCGGATCGAGTACTCGCCGAAGTGGAAGATCGAGGCCGCGAGCGCCGCGTCGGCGTCGGCCTCCGTGAACACCTCGTAGGCGTCCTCCGGCCCGCCACATCCCGAGGAGGCGATGACGGGCGTCGAGACCGCGTCACAGACCGCCTCCATCAGCGGGACGTCGTAGCCGTCCTTGGTGCCGTCGGCGTCGATGGAGTTGACGAACAGCTCGCCGGCGCCCCGCCCTTCGGCCTCCCGGGCCCACGCGACGGCATCGACCCCGGTCCCCTCGCGGCCGCCCTTGACGGTGCACTCGAACCAGCAGGACTCCCCGTCGACCTGCGCGTAGTGTTCGCCCTCCTCGTCGAACCGGCGGCGGGCGTCGACGGAGATGACGATACACTGGCTGCCGAAGGCTGCCGCGCCCTCCTCGACCAGTTCCGGCCGCTCCAGTGCGCCGGTGTTGATCGACACTTTGTCCGCGCCCGCCCGAAGCGTCTCCTTGACGTCCTCGCGGGTCCGGATGCCGCCGCCCACCGTGAGGGGAATGAACACCTCGTCGGCGACTCCCTCGACGACGTCGAGCATCGTCTCCCGGCCCTCCGCGGAGGCGGTGATGTCGAGGAAGACGAACTCGTCGGCGCCGGCCTCGTTGTACCGTTTGGCCATCTCGACGGGGTCACCGGTGTATTTCAGTTCCTCGAAATTCACTCCCGTGTAGACGGCGGGTTCACCGTTCTCGTCGGTGTCCACGTCGATACACGGGATGATGCGTTTTGTCAGCGTCATGGAAATCTGGGGGCCGCGGGCCCGGCGGGCGCTCCGGGCCCGCGGCAGGTCACACCTCGGTGGACGCCCCGCCGCCTCATAAATGAGTCGCGTCGACCGCGGGGACGGGGGACCGGGCGGTCGCTTCGCTCAGCGCAGCGGGGGGTTCAGTCGGCGCTCTGGTTCGGGACGTACCGGCAGTCCGTGCAGGCCCACTCGCGGTCGAATACGACTGCACCGTCACACTCCGGACACCGGTACGTTTCGACGGACGTCTCCTGGGTAGTTGCCATCACATTCCCCTTTGTGCCGAAGGGTTATGAACGCTGTTATAATATTGACAGTACAATATTAGGGCATTTAGATGGCTGGCAGAGCGGCGCAGTGGAGCGTCTGGCTGTCAACCTGGGACGAAGATGACCGTTAGGGTCGGAATTCGCGAGAGATCCCGTTCTGTATAAGGTCTCTAAATGGCGCCGGGTCGTCCGGACCGGGCGTCGAGAGCGGACTGGCGGGTGCCGGCCGAGAGGCCCCGCCCGGTCGACAGGAATAAACCGGTCGCTCCGAACGTAGGCGTGTGTCATCGACGCCGTCGGTGCTGGTGGTCGGTGGCGGGTCGACGGGCGTCGGCGTCGCCCGCGACCTCGCCATGCGGGGGCTCGACGTGACGCTCGTCGAGCAGGGCAACCTCACCCACGGCACCACCGGCCGGATGCACGGCCTGCTGCACAGCGGCGGCCGCTACGCCGTCGCCGACCCCGATAGCGCCGCCGAGTGCATCGCGGAGAACCGCATCCTCCGGGACATCGCCACCCACTGCGTGGAGATGACCGGTGGCCTGTTTGTCAAGCGGCCCGAGGACAGCGAGGACTACTTCGAGCGCAAACTCCAGGGGTGTGCGGATTGCGGGATCCCCGCCGAGGCTATCGCGGGTGCGGAGGCCCGGGAGATGGAACCGCACCTCGCTCCCGATATCGACCGCGCCATCTCGGTGCCCGACGCGGCGGTCGACCCGTTCCGCCTGGTGGTCGCCAACGCCGCCGACGCCGAGGCCCACGGCGCGCGGGTCGAGACCCACACCACGGTGACGGACCTGCTCGTCGAGGGTGACGAGGTGGTCGGCGCCGAACTCGA
Organism: Haloarculaceae archaeon; assembly: GCA_036625795.1. Classification (GTDB taxonomy): domain Archaea; phylum Halobacteriota; class Halobacteria; order Halobacteriales; family Haloarculaceae; genus Salinirussus. The sequence continues at coordinate 11,054 of JAZKSZ010000005.1, read as the reverse complement.
ACACGGCTCGGGTCCGGACAAGCGGGTCAGGGGCCGCGAGGGGGAACGGGAAACCCTGCGGGTCGACCACGTCGTCAACGCGACCGGCGCATGGGCCGGACGGGTAGGGCAGATGGCCGGCGTCGACATCGAGGTCCGACCCTCGAAGGGCGTGATGACGGTGATGAACGTCCGCCAGGTCGACACCGTCATCAACCGCTGCCGGCCGAAAGGCGACGCGGACATCGTCGTCCCCCACGAGACCGCCGCCATCCTCGGGACGACCGACGAGGAGGTCTCCGACCCCGCGGACTTCCCCGAGGAACAGTGGGAGGTCGACCTGGTGATCGAGGAGCTCTCGAAGCTCGTGCCGGCGCTCCGTGAGGCCCGTACCCTCCGGTCGTTCTGGGGGGTCCGGCCGCTGTACGAGCCCCCGGAAGTCGGCAGCGAGGACCCGACCGACATCACGCGGGACTTCTTTCTGCTGGACCACGCCGACCGCGACGGCCTGCCCGGGCTGACGAGCATCGTCGGCGGGAAGCTCACCACCTACCGGATGATGGCCGAGGCCGTCGCCGACCACGTCTGTGCCCGCTTTGGCATTCACGCTGAGTGTCGGACCGCCGACGAGCCGCTACCGGGCAGCGAGGACTTTTCGGTGCTGCGGGAGTACATGGACGACTTCGGCCTCCGGTCGCCGGTCGGGCGCCGCAGCGTCGAGCGCCTGGGGTCGCGGGCCGACGACGTGCTGGACACCGAGGGGCCGAACCCGACGGTCTGCGAGTGCGAGGCCGTCACCCGCGCCGAAGTGCAGGACGCCATCGACGATGCCGGCCCGGACCTCAACGCTGTCAGGGTTCGGACCCGCGCCTCGATGGGGAACTGCCAGGGCGGGTTCTGTGTGCACCGTCTGGCGGGGGAACTCCACCGCGAGTACCCCGAGCCGGTCGTCCGCGAGGCCTGGGACGGGCTCATCGAGGAGCGCTGGAAGGGCCAGCGCCACGCCCTCTGGGGCGAACAGCTCTCCCAGGCCGCGCTGAACTACGCGCTCCAGGCGACGACCGGCAACCGCGACCACGACCCCGCCGACCGCGGGGGGGAAGTCGACTTCGCGGCCTTCGACGGGGGTGACCCGGATGGCGATTGACTCCGAGGTGCTGGTCGTCGGCGGTGGGCTGGCGGGCCTGACGAGCGCGCTCGCCGCCGCCCGGGCGGGCGCGGACGTCCGCCTGCTCTCGCACAAGCGCAGCACCCTCCGGAGCGCCTCCGGGCTCGTGGACGTGCTGGGCTACACGCCCGACGGCGAGGGCCCGCTGGTCGACCCCTTCGAGGCCATCCCGGAGTTGCCCGACCGTCACCCCTACCGGACGGTCGGTGTCGGGAGGGTCCGGGAGGGGCTGGCGCTGTTCGACGACGCTGTCCCCGGCTACCGGGGAGCCCACACCGACCGCAACGCGCTCGTGCCGACACACGGCGGGACGGTCAAGCCGACCGCCCGCTACCCTGCGAGTACCGAAGCAGGCCTCGCCAGCGACGCCCGCGGGACGCTGCTGGTGGGGTTCGAGGCGTTGACCGACTTCGACGCCACTCACGCCGCCGCCCACCTGAGAGCGGCGGGCGTGCCCTTCGAGGCCCGGGGCGTCACGGTCCGGTTCCCCGGCGACCTGCGGGCAGACGCCGCCGTCACCCGGTACGCGACGGTGCTCGACGGCGACAGGGTGACAGTCGACGGCCGACCGATCGGCGCCCCCGAGGCGCTCGCCGAGCGAGTCAAGCCCCACCTCGGGGACGCCGAGCGGGTCGGCTTCCCGGCGGTGCTCGGCGATGACGACCCCGGGGGCGTGCGCAAGAAGCTCGTCGACGCGCTCGGGGCAGCCGTCTTCGAGGTCCCGATGGGACCGCCCTCGCTGCCCGGCCTCCGGCTCGCCGAGCGGCTCTTCGACGCGCTGGATGCGGCTGGCGCGAGCATCGAGACCGGGAACCCGGTCGTCGGCTTCGAGGCCGACCGCGCCGGGGACGGCGACGCTGCCCGCGTCGACCGTGTGTTCGTCGACAAGAACGGCGCCGAAATCCCCTACGCCGCCGAGCAGTACGTCCTCGCCACCGGCGGGCTCGTCGGCAAGGGGCTCGAGTCCGACCGCGAGGCGGCCCGGGAGCCGGTCTTCGGCTGTCACGTCCCCCACCCCGAAGACCGCTACGAGTGGTTCGAGGACGGCGCCTTCGGCGACCATCCCTTCGCCCGCTTCGGCGTCGAGACCGACGCCGACCTCCGGCCACTCGATGGACGGGGGAGGCCGGAGTTCGGTAACCTCCGGGCGGCGGGCGCGGTGCTCGGCGGCTACGACTTCGCGGCCGAGAAGTCGGGGAGTGGAGTCTCCATCGCCACCGGGTACGCGGCCGGGCGGTCGGCCGCGGAGGTGGTCGCGTGAGCGACAGCACCGGGCCAGCCGGCGGTGGGGCCGACCACAGCTCCGGCGGGAGCGCGCCCGGCGTACCCGAGACCGGTGCGACCGACCCCACCGAGGCGGACCTCGACGCCACTGCCGTCTTCGAGGAGGGCGAGGACTTCGACCTCCGGCCGGGCGCGGACTCCTGTTACAAGTGCTCGGCCTGTGATGTGAGCTGTCCGGTCGCCGAGGTCGACGACGACTTCCCCGGGCCGAAGTTCCAGGGGCCCGAACAGTGGCGGCTCAAGCAAAACGAGGAGGATTACGGGGTCGACGAGTCGGTGATGGACTGCTCGAACTGCATGCGGTGTGACGACGCCTGTCCCTCGGGGGTCCCCCTCTCACAGATGCACAACACCGCCCGCGGGCAGTACGTCGACGGGCAGATGAGCCGGCTCTCCCGGGAGTACGTCCGCAACCGGATCCTCGCCAACTACCGCTTTTTCGCCTCGGTGGCGAGTACGTTCCCCCGGCTCAGCACGGCCGTGCTCAACAGCCGGCCGGTCCGGTGGCTCAACGAGAAACTGCTGGGGATATCGAGCGACCGGGAGTTCCCGGCCTTCGCAACCGAGACCTTCCGGGAGTGGTGGGCGGCACGCGGCGGCGCGGCCGCCTCGCGGGAGCGCGCTCGCGAAGCCCGCGGACGGCGCGGGGAGTCCCCCGAGGCCGACAAGAAGGTCGCGTACTTCCACGGCTGTTACGCCAACTACAACACGCCGGAGGTGGGGCGGGCGCTGGTCCGGGTGTTCGAGCACTTCGGCTACGAACTCGTCGTCCCCGAGCAGCGCTGTTCGGGGACGCCGATGTTCGCCAACGGGATGCTTGCCGACGCCCGCCGCGCAGCGGGGCTCAACGTCTCCTCGATGGCCGACCTCGTCGCAGAGGGGTACGACGCCGTCGCTTCCTGTACCTCCTGCTCGATGTCGCTGCGCCAGGAGTACCCCGAACTGTTCGACTTCGAGGGCGTCGAGGAGGTCGCCGCCCACACCTTCGAGGCCGTCGAGTACCTCCGGATCCACGAGGACCTCCGCGAGGAAATCCGAGCGGGCGACGTCTCCGGGGAACTCGCCGCCGACTTCGCCTACCACGCCCCCTGCCACGCCCGCAACCAGGGGCTGGACCGACAGGCTCTCGAACTGTTTCGCGAACTGGAGGGGGCGGGCATCGAGGACGTCGGCGACTCCTGCTCGGGCATCTCCGGCACCTACGGCTGGAAGGCGGAGAAGTACGAGAAATCGATGGCGATCGGCGCGGAGATGTTCGAGCACATGGAAACTGCGGAGGGGGAGACCGGGATGACGGAGTGTCCGACCTGCGCGATGCAGATGGAACACGGGACCGGCTACGAGGTCCGACACCCGCTGGAGCTGCTGGAAGCGGCGCTGGTCGGTGGCACGTGACGGCGGAGTTCGAGGCGGGTGACGCCCGCCGCGCCTACATCTCGATGACGTTCCCGCAGTCCGGGCACTCCAGGGTGACGCCGCTCTCGTCGACGACCGCGACGTGGTAGTCGGCGCCACACTCCTCGCATGGCAGCGCCGAGCGCGTCTCACCGGCATCCTGTGGCGCCCCCAGCGCGAGCGCCTTGACGCGCCCGTCGCTCTCGTTTTTCCCCTCCTGGTACTCGCCGGGGGCAAAGCGGGCGACCTCGTCGGCGCCGACCTCGACCGCCCCGTCCATCGTCTCGAAGGTGGCCGTCCCCTCGATGACGTAGAACACCTCCTCCTGGTTCATGTGTGTATGCAGGCCGCCGGAGAAGGAGTCGCCGGGTTCGAGTTCGTAGTAGTTCATCGCCATATCCGAGAGGTCAAGCGGCGCACTCGCGTGTTTCTGGACGTCGGCGACGCGCGGCTCGTTGTCGAGGTCGTCGATGGATACTTTCTCCATGTGGGTGTGCTCGGATGCGACCCTGTTATGTTTTGGCAAAGCGGCCACGCCGACAGTCCCGGACCGTGACGGCACGTCACCCCCAGAAGGCAGGTTATCCGGGCATCGGGCAGAGGCTCGCGGTGAAGACAGCGACTCCGTCGGTGTCGTTGCGCGCCCCGTGGGGGACGCCGCGGTCGTGGTGGACGACGCCGGGTGCCTCGATGGCTTCCTCCTCGCCGTCCCGGAGGACGGTCACGGTCCCCTCGACGACGTGGAAGACGTTGGTCGAGTCGGGGTGGTCGTGGGGGTCGAGTTCCGCGTCGGGTCCGAGGGCGAACGCCTTCACGAGCACGTCCTCGGAGACGACGAGTTCGGTGTCGACGACCTCGCCTGCCTCGGGGTCCAGGTCCTGGTACTGGTCCATAGTAGTCGCGTGGACCAGCGGTCACTTAGCGGTTCTGTCACTCCGGCCCGGCCTTCTCGGTGACCCGAAAGCGCTCCGGCGGGTCCAGCACGCCGGCGACGGTTCCCATCGAGTGGACGACGGTGACCACGGGAGCCAGCGGGACGGCCAGCGCCCAGCCCAGCTTGTCGGTCCCGTAGTAGTAGACCCCGCGGAGATACCAGAACGCGGTCAGCAGCCCGAGCCCGAGCGAGAGGGCCGCGAAGGCCCCGCCTCCGGTCGCTCCCACCCCGAACAGCGAGAGTGGAACCACCACGAGCGCGACGATGGGCGAGAGTGCCCACGCGTAGTTGCGCACCCGGGTGAGCAGCTGGTAGCCAGCGGGGAGCTCTGTCGCCGCCCGGAGGTTCCCGGCGGCCCACCGCCGGCGCTGCTGGAGGATCTCCCCCAGCGAGGGCGGAGCCTCGTTCCGGCAGGTTGCCGTCGCCAGCTCGAAGCTGGCGTCCAGTTGCTGGGCGGCCGCCCAGACGAAGGCGGTGTCCTCGACGATCGTCTCCCGGTCCCAGGTCACCTCGTCCTCGACGGACGTGCGGACGGCGATGCCGCCGCCCCAGGCGAACAGCGGCACCGACAGCCGGGCGAAAGCACGCTGTTCGACCTGGACGCCCATCCGGTAGACGTCCGCCAGGTAGGACAGCACCGAGCCGGTCTGGCGGGGTTTCTCCCTGAGCTGGACGATGTCTGCGTCGGGCAGCCCGTCGAAGGACTCGACGTGGCTGTCCTCGTCGAGATAGAGGACGTACTCGCGGTCGCAGCCCAGCGTCCGGCGGGCCCACTCGATGGCCCGTCCCTTCCGGACGGCCTCGCAGTCGAAGCCATCGGGGACGACGTGGACCGCCGCCCCGCGGACGTCGATGTCGGTCTCCGCGATGACGTGGACGTCTTCCAGTTCCGCCGGGAGCGAGTCGACAGTCGCCTGGACCACCTCCGCAGCGTCGACAGTCAGGATCCGGACCTGTACCTCCTCGCCGCCGTAGACGGGGTCGGGTGGCTCGTAGCCCGCCCCGACGACGTAGGCGAGGACGACCCACAGCAGGGCCGTCCCGGTAAACAGGAGAGTCGTCCCCCACAGTGTCAGCGCGAACAGGCTCGACCAGTCGACCACGCCGGGCAGCAGCGAGGGGACCGCGACCGCGAGTGCGGCCGCTCCGAGTACCGCTGCGACCCCGGTCAGCGCGAGTCGTTCCGGTTTCATTCGTGTCCGTACCTCGACCCAGACTCACTTCAGCCGGGGAGATGCTCAACGCCTCTTCCACCCATTTTCGGCCGAATTAAGCCGTCTTAATCGGGATGAACGGCGCGGAATCGGCCGTGCCGCTCGTCGGCCCTCCGGAGCCGGGGTCTGCCCCCGACGTGCCGGTCGCCGGCCCGTCCGCACGCGGGATTTATGCCGGGCCGGTCCCCCGTCACGGCATGGCCGAGATCCGATTGCTCCGACACGCCACGCTGCTGGTCGAGGTCGGCGACACGACGCTTCTGGTCGACCCGATGCTGAGCGCGCCCGGCGAGATCCCGCCGATCCCGAACTCCCCCAACGACCGCGAGAACCCGCTCGTCCCAATGCCCGACGTGGAACTGGCGTACGACGCCGTCCTCGTCACCCACCGCCACCGCGACCACTTCGACGACGCGGCCGCCGAGCGGCTGGCTGCCGACGACCCGATACTCTGTCAGCCGGCCGAGGCCGGGGCGTTCCGCGAGGACGGCTTCGAGGACGTCCGCCCGGTCGAGGACACCCGCACCTACGCGGACGTCGAGATCACTCGGACGCCGGCCCGGCACGGCCACGGCGAGCTGGCCGAGCAGATGGCCCCCGTGTCGGGGTTCGTCCTCGAGGGCGAGCGCCGCCTCTACCTCGCCGGCGATACCGTCTGGTACGACGCCCTCCCGGGGACGCTGGACCGACACGACCCCGACGCCGTCGTGGTCAACGCCGGCGCCGCCCAGTTCGTCGAGGGCGACCCGATCACGATGGACGCCGGGGATGTCCGCCGGGTGCGCGAACACGTCGACGACGGCGTGCCGGTGGTCGCCGACCACATGGGGGCGATCAACCACTGCCTGCTCACCCGCGACGAACTGCGGGCGGCCGTCGATGGCGTGACCATCCCCGAGGACGGGGAGACCCTCACGGTCTGAGTTCCGAGTCGAGCCCTCGTGGGCGGCCGACCCGCCCGACACGACCCGGTCGGCAGACGACTCCACGAAGCATTTACGCGTGCCCGTCGCACCGACGGGCATGCGACGACGTGACTTCCTCGCGCTGTCGGGCGCGGCGGCCGGGCTGGCTGGCCTGGCGGGCTGTGCCGGCCCCGCCGGGACGCGCACGCTCCCGACGCCGCTGCCCGACGAGCCCGGCCTGCCCTCCGGGTCGACCTACCGGCTCGGCGAGGAGGCCGGCGCCGAGTTGACCGCCGTCGCCGTCCTGAACGCACGGGTTCGACGCTCGGACCACTACCGGACCGAGTCGGGAGCGCTCGACGTCTACGCTCCCCCGGACAGCCACCTCGTCTCCGCGCGGGTCACCGCCCGGGGCGAGCAGCGCCCGCCGCTGTCGGCCTTCGAGCTCCGGGTTGGCGAGGAGACCTACCCGGCGCTGTCGTCGGTCGACGGGCGCCCGCCCTCGGCGGTGCTCAGCCGGTACGAGGCTTACCGGCAGGACGCGGAGCCCGCCCCCGACGGCAGCCGGGTCATGTTCGAAGTCCCGGCCGGGAGCACGGGCGAACCGGTCGCGGTTGTCTGGTCGCCCTCCGGTGGCGACCCGGCGTACTGGCCGCTCCGCGACCAGCAGCGGGCGGCCCTCGGGCAGCCGCTACCCCCGCTGACTGTCGAGGGCTTCGAGACCCCCGCGACCGCTGCCCCCGACGCCGACCCGACGGCCACCCTCCAGGCGTCCAACAGCGGCGAGGTGGACACGACGCTGCGCGCGGCACTCAACTACGCGGGCGCGGTCGACGCATCCGAGACGCTCTCGGAGCCGGTCCCCGCGGGGGAGACGGTGACGGCTGAGTACGGTCTCCCCTGGAACGGCCAGCGCCTCGACGTCGAACTGGCCTGGGCGGGCTCCCACGAACAGCGAACCATCGAACCCGAGAGCGGGTAGCGGGCACGGACCGGGCGTGTCCCGCCGGACTCCGCGAAACCGACACACCGAAGTGCGCGACCGGAGAAATCCGGGGCATGGCAGACGACCACGACGAGGACCGGCCGGAGTACGACCCCGGCGCACCGACCCCGCCCGAGCGCGAGCCGCCGCTGCGCTCGACGGCCCCGCAGAGCGAGTTCACCCCGGGCCAGGTCGGCTTTGGCGCCGTGGTCACGCTCGTCGGGCTGGTGGTCACCTTCGGCCTGCCGCTGTTGCTCTGAGCGAGATGGGAAGGTTAAAGAGCAGGACAGCGCTACGACCGTCTGCGCCCGGGTGGCTTAGCTGGACATAGCGCCGCACTCATAGGGTTCTCACACACGCGGCACGCGTCCCCCGAGGTTCGTCCTCGGACCTGGGATATGCGGAGATCGAGGGTTCGGAGCCCTCCCCGGGCACTCTCTTCAACCACCAGCGGCAGGTGTATCCCCGGCGACTGGCGTCGGATTTGACAGACGTCTTACCGGACGACCGTGACGGGGACCGACGCCCGGCGGGTGACTGCCTCGGCCACGCTGCCGAACAGCACGCGGCCGATACCGGACCGGCCGCGGCTCCCCATGACGACGTGGTCGACGTCGTGGCTCTCGATGGTTTCGAGGATCCGTTTTGCCGGCTTGCCGGTCAGAAGCAGCGTCTCGGCGTCGACACCGTGTTCGGCGGCGGTCTCGCGGGCCTCCTCGAGGACCGCTTCACCGCGCTCGCGTTGCCGTCTCGCCTCCCGCTGGTACCCCTCGATGTCGAAGTACTCCTCGTCGCCGTAGCCGAAGGAACTGACGGGGTTGACCACGTGCAGCAGCGTGACCGTCGGGTCCGGCCGCTCCTCGAGCGCGTACGCGAGCGCCTTCTCCGACTCCGCCGACCCGTCGACCGGGACGAGGGTGTGCTGGCCCATGCCGGCCGGTCGCGGCTCAGGGTGATAAGTGCTCGCTCGGGGCGGACCGGTAGAAAACGGCCCGGATGCGCTCACTCTCCCCGGAAGTCGGGATCCCGGCCCTCTAGAAAGGCCGCCATCGCCTCGGTCTGGTCGCAGGTGTCGAAGCAGGCGGCGATCAACTCCATCGTGTGGTCGATACCGCGCTCGACCCCCACGGACCGCCAGGCACGGAAGGCCTCCTTCTGCCGGCGCAAGACGAGCGGGCTCTTGGCGGCGAGGGTCCCGGCGATGTCGGCGACGGCCGCGTCGTGCTCGCCGGCCGGCACGGCGCGGTTGACCAGCCCCAGGTCCGCGGCTTCCGCACCGGAGACGGGCTCGCCGGTGTAGACCATCTCTTTGGCGGCCTGGAGACCGACCAGACGGATCAACAGGCCACCCTGGATCCCCGTGACCAGCCCGACGTCTATCTCGGGCAAGCCGAGCGCAGCCTCCTGCTCGGCCACCCGGAAATCACACGCCATCGCGAGTTCGAGCCCAGCCCCGAGTGCGTAGCCGCCACAGCCACAGACCGTGACGGCGTCGACGTCCCGGACGTTCCGGATGGCACCCCGCAGGTCCGATAATATCTCGCGAGCTTCTGTCGCCGAGCAGTCCTCGACCTCGTCGAGCTTGAGCCCGCCGGTCAGCCCGTCGCCGTCGCCGACGACGGTGAGGACCGCGACCTCCTCGGGGACGTCGGCGGCCCTCTCCCGCAGGTCGCGGATGAGCGCGGGCGAGAGGAGGTTCAGGTCGCCGGCCGAGAGTTCCAGGTGGGCGACGTGCTCGCGGTCGGGGTCACGGGACAGCGTGACTGGCATGGTCGCGGTTGGCCGGGTCGACACATAACGGTGGCCGTCGTGCCGGAGCGGGCTACAGCACCGTCGAGGTGTCGTAGCCCCCGAGCCGGCCGTGGGACGCGACGACCAGCAACCCGCCGACCGCGGCCGCCTCGGAGAGGCCGCGGCCGACCCGGACCTCCCCGCGAACGTCGCCGGTCGCCCCGTCGAGCACGTCGAGGATGGTGACGGCGTCTATCCCCCGGGTGGCGACCACCGACTCGCCGGGCAGGGCGGCCACGTCGGTGTAGTCCTCGGCGGGCGCCCGATAGGTCCACCCGACCTCCCCAGTCGTGCGGTCGACCCGGTAGAGGGCTCCGGTGTCGTCGAGGTAAACCCACCCGGTCGACGGGGAGGCGACGGCGTCGCCGCCGACGCCGCCCGAGAGGGTGTTCAGGACTTCCCCATCCGGCGAGACCTGCTTGACCGGGTCGACTCCCGCGTAGACCGTGCCGTCGGGGAGGACGTCCGGGCCCCGTGGCGGGTCGGTCCAGCCGCCGACGGTCCAGCGCGTGTCACCGCTCGCCGCATCGAGCAAGGCGAGCTCGCCGTCGACGGTGTACAGCACGCCGTCGTCAGTCGTCGCCAGCGACCGGCCGATCTGGCTCTGTGTGTCCACCTGCCAGCGCCGGGTCAGGTCCCGGTCGAAGGCGACGACGCTGTACCGGGACCCGTCGTCCGCCCGCTGGCGCTGGACGTAGAGACCGTGGTCCGCAGCGACGACCGAAAACGAGGAGTCGATGGTCGCCTCGGCCTCGACGGTCCCCGACTGGAGGTCGAGCGCCCGCAGCCGCCCGGAGCGGCTACGGGGCTCGCTCGGCGCGAGTTCGTCCGTCGGCTTCCGGAGGTACTCGCCGGCCACGGAGACAGCCCCGTCCCGAACGTCGAGCGGAGCGAGTATCTCCCGACGGCGGTCGTGCCAGCGCTCCTCGCCGGTCGCGGGGTCCCGACAGACGATGGTCGTGTAGGGGTCGTCGGCCGCGGGGTCGCCGGCGACGGTCAACAGCGCGTCACCCAGCCGCCAGATGCCGAACAAGTCTGGGACGTCCCGGTCGTCGCCGTCGACGGGAAGCCGCGTCGAGGTCCGCCACCCGACCGAGCCGTCGGAAGGGTCGACCCGCAGGAGCGTCCCGGTCTCGGTCGCCGCGTGCAGGTCGACAGAGGCCGGCTCCCGGGTGCGAGTCCCGTCCGGGAGCGCGAGGGAGACGGCCGCAGACGCCCTCGACAGGTCGCCTACTGTCCACGCCGGCTCCAATTCCGGCGGGTCCGTGGACGTCGCTGTACGCTCTGTCGGCGACCGGGAGCCGTCCGGCGAATCGGTCACGCCGGCCGGCGTCGGGTCGGGCGTGTCACCGGCTGGCTCTGTGCTGTCCGTGTCGGCCCCGCAGCCGGCGAGGCCCAC
>JAZKSZ010000180.1:0-4653 GCA_036625795.1 Haloarculaceae archaeon | reverse complement strand
CTGCTCGGGCTGTGGCATCTCCCCGATGACCATCCAGGCCATCAAGACCCGCATGACCAAGGAGATCCCCGAAATCAACGAGGTCCACGCCAACACCGGCATGGGCGGCAACGAGGGGATGTCCGGCGGCGCGGACGGTGGCGGCATGAATCCCTCCTTCCCCGGCGAGACCCGCGGCGGCGATGTCGAGGACGACGAGGGTCCGGAAGCCCCCTTCTGAGCCCGGCGGTCACTCGCGGTCCGGCCCCGCTTCTCCTGCCTCCCAGCCACCCACCAGCGCCGCCAGCGTCCGGTTGACCGGCACCGGCTCCGTGGCCTGCTGGACCACGTAGCCGTTGATCGCGTCGATCTCGGTCCGGCGGCCGGCCTCGACGTCCTGGCGCATCGAGGAGACGTTGTCGGCGGTGTCGCGGGCGACCTCCTCCATCGCGGCGACCGCCTCCCCGGGATCGAGGTCGACGCCCGCGGGGGCCGCCGCCGCGACGGTCTCCCGGGCGGCCGTCCGGGCCGTCCCGGCGAGTGGCTCCGCCAGCACCGCTCCGTTGTCGACCCGGGCCAGCGCAGTGAGGGGGTTGATCCCCGCGTTGACGGCCAGCTTGGTCCAGAGCCGGCGGGGCATGTCGGCAGCGACGGTCGTGTCGATGGCTGCCGCGCGGAACGCCTCGCCGGCCCGCTCGGCTGTCGCCGACTCGCCGCCCTTCGGGGGGCCGAGGACGACCTCGCCGACGCCGTTACATCTGACGACCCCCGGGGCCGTCCGCTCGGCGCCGAAGTCGGTGGTCCCCGCAAGGACAGGCCAGGGGAGCGCGGCCGCCAGCGTCTCCTCGTTGCCCATCCCGTTCTGCAGCGAAAGGACCGCACCCACCTCATCCATGCTCGCGAGCGCGTCGGCGGCGTCGCCGGTGTCGAAGGCCTTGACGGTCACGAGGACCAGGCCCGCGCTCGCGGGCGGGTCCGTCCGCGCCTCGGGGTGGACCGTCAGGTCGAGGGTACCGGTCACCCGGAGGCCGTTGGTGCGGACCGCCCGGACGTGCTCGCCCCGACCCACGAGCGTGACCTCGTGAGCGCGCGCGAGCAGCCCGCCGACCAGGCTCCCGAGACTCCCCGCACCGAAGACGACGACGTGCACGCGCCCGGGTCAGTCCTCCTGCCAGTAATAGATGTCCTCCTTGGGCGCACCACAGGCGGGGCACTCCTCGGGGATCTCCTCGATGTCGCCGACCTCGCCACACGCCCAGCAGCGCCACATCAGTTCGGCCTCGCCTGGCGCCCCTGCAGTCAGGTGCTCGCTCGACAGCGCCTCGATCCCCTCCTCGACAGTCACGTAAAAGCCGTGCTCGTCGAACCCCCGGACCGTCCCGAGTTGCGTCCCGTCCTCGGCGTAGACCCCCTGTCCGAACGCGACCTGGAACTCGGCGTCGGTATCGTTGGCCATACGTGTCACTCCCTCTGGAGGAAGGATAAAGCTGCCTGCTACTCCGCGTCGGGGCTGCGGGCCGGGACAGGCCCATCCTCGAGCGCCGCGCCGTCGGCGTCCGTGACGGCGGTGCCGTCGACACCCTCCGCGAGGAAGTCCGCCAGCGGCGGGCCGACGTTGCCCGGTTCGACGAGGAAGGCGTCGTGGCCGTGGTCGGAGTCGACGACGTGGTGGGCGACGTCGGCGCCGGCCTCGCGGGCGGCGTCGGCCAGGGCGGCAGCCTGCTCGACCGTGAAGTGCCAGTCCGCCGTGAAGGACATCGCGAGCACCTCGCCGTCGAAGGCCGCCAGCGCGTCCGCGTCGGAGTCGAAGCCCTCCGCGAGGTCGTAGTTGTCCATCGCCCGCGTCAGGTAGAGGTAGCTGTTCGCGTCGAAGCGGTCGGCGAAGCGCTCGGCGTTGTAATCGAGGTAGGACTCGACGTCCCGGTAGGGAAAGAAGCCGCCGGCAGGGTCGGTCGGGAACGAGCGGACGGCGTCCCGACCGGCGGCCCGGCGGCCGAACTTCCGGTCCATCGAGTCCTTCGAGAGGTACATCACGTGGCCGACCTGTCGGGCCAGCGCCAGCCCGTCGCGGGGCGGCTCCTGGCCGTAGTAGTCCCCGCCCTGCCAGTTCGGGTCGGTGGTGATCGCGCGGCGGGCGATGGCGTCCAGCGCGAGACACTGCGGGTCCAGGCGGGCCGCGGCGGCGATGGGAGCGAGCTTCTCGACGTGGTCGGGGTGCTGTTTGCCCCACTCGAGGACGTTCATCCCGCCGACGCTGCCCCCGGTGACGGCATGGAGATGGGGGACTCCGAGCTCGTCGAGCAGCAGGCGCTGGGCCTTGGTCCAGTCGGCGACGGTCACTGGCGGGAAGTCGGTGCCGTAGGGCTCGCCGGTCTCGGGGTTCTCGGCGGGCGGCCCGGTCGTCCCGTAGCAGGAGCCGGGGACGTTGGCACAGACGACATAGTACTCGGTGGTGTCGATAGCCTTGCCGGGGCCGACGATGTCGTCCCACCAGGCGCGGGCCTGGCCCGCGGTGTCGGTCTCGCGGTCGTGACCGGCGACGTGCTGGCTGCCGGTCAGGGCGTGACAGACCAGCACCGCGTTCTCCCCCGTGAACTCCCCGTAGGCCTCGTAGGCCACCTCCAGGTCGGGGACCGAGCGGCCACACTCGAACTCCACCGTCCCCAGCGAGACGGCGTCGCGGTCGACTTTCATGGCTGGTCTGCCGCCTCGATAGCCCGGTCGAGGTCGGCGACGATGTCGGCGGCGTCCTCGATGCCGACCGAGAGGCGCACCAGGTCCGGCGTCACCCCCGAGGCCCGCTGGTCTTCCTCCGAGAGCTGTGCGTGAGTGGTCGAGGCCGGGTGGATGACCAGCGTCTTCGCGTCCCCAACGTTGGCGAGGAACTGCGCGAGGTCGGTCTCCTCACAGAGGGTCTTCCCCGCCTCGTAGCCACCCTCGAGCCCGAAGGTGACCATCCCGCCGTAGCCGCCCTCCAGATACTCGCTCGCGGCGTCGTGGGTCTCGTGGTCGGCGAGGCCGGGGTAGGTGACCCACGCGACGTCGGGATGCTCGTCGAGGTGCTCGGCGACGGCCATCGCGTTCTCGCAGTGCCGCTCCATCCGCAGGGAAAGCGTCTCGACGCCCTGTATCGTCTGCCAGGCGTCGAAGGGTTTCTGGCCGTCGCCGAGGCTGCGGACCGCGCGCTGGCGGGCCGCGACGGCGAGGGCGCGGTCGCCGAAGCGCTCGGCGAAGTTCACCCCGAACGCGGGGTTCTCGCCGCCGACCTCCGGGAACCGGTCGGGGTGCTCGCCCCACGGGAACGAACCGCCGTCGACGAGGGCGCCGCCGACCGTGGTACCGGAGCCGTGGATCCACTTGGTCGTGGACTCCCAGACGAGGTCCGCCCCCCGCTCCAGCGGGCGACAGAGCGCGGGCGTCGCGAAGGTGTTGTCGACGAAGAGGGGGACACCGCGGTCGTGAGCCACGTCGGCGACCGCCTCGATGTCCGGGGTGACAAGCGAGGGGTTCGCGAGCGTCTCGCAGTGGACGTAGGCGGTGTCGCCGTCGATGGCGTCGGCGTAGGCCTCGGGGTCGAGCGTGTCGACGAAGCGGACCTCGACGCCCCGGCGACTCGCCATCGTGGCGAAGTAGGTGTGGGTGCCGCCGTACAGCGAGGCCGCCGAGACGATATTGTCGCCGCTGGCGGCCAGAATGGAGGTGGCGGCGTCCAGCGCGGCCATCCCCGAGCCCGTGGCCACGGCGGCCGTCCCGCCCTCGAGGTCTGCCAGCCGGCGCTCGAGCGTCGCCACCGTCGGGTTGTCGAAGCGGGAGTAGATGTCGCCCTCCGCGTCCAGCGCGTAGAGGTCGGCCGCGCGGTCGGCGTCCTCGAAGACGTAGGAGGTGGTCTGGTGGATGGGTGGTGCCCGCGCACCCGTGGCCGGGTCCGGTTCTGCACCCGCGTGAACACACCGGGTCCCGAACCCGCGCTGGCCGTCCCGCTGTCCATCGGTCATATCTCACACTCATATATCTACAAAAACTTATAACTGAGAGTTACGGCAACATTCTCAGCGCGTGTGACTGACAGGCACGGGTCCGAGCGGCGCCGAGTAGTATTCCGATATAAAAAAGCACCGGCGATTACACGACGTGAAAACGCTTATTAAATTCCCATTTGATTGTAGTGTGCGGAATAACACCATCACACATTCCGCGGACCAATCATGGCAGGAAACGATAACGACTCGGAGGAAGCGGACGGGTTCAACATCGGGCGGCGGCGGTTCGTAGGCGGTGTCGGGACGCTGGCCGCACTCGCGGCGGCCGGGGTCGGAACGGCGGGGGCACAGGAAAGCGGCGAGCCCGACCTCACACCGGTCGCTCAGCTGTTACAGGACCAGCCTGACAACTGGGGCCGGTGGGGCGAGGACGACGAACTCGGTGGCGGGCTTGAGGGCCGTCTTGAATCCATCCCACTGTTCGGCGGCGTCGGTGGCGGGGGCGGTTACTTGGCGCTTTTCATAACTCTCTGAATCGTGCGCTTTTTGTTTCCATCCGTCGTGTGAGCCGTTATTACTCCAAGCCCTCCCCCTATCATCCCATTTACTTGTTCCGACCACCTCCCGCTCAGCGTCCGCCGCCTTGTCTATCGCCTTTGACACGTCCAACGCCTTCGGAAAGCCGCTGCCGTAG
>JAZKSZ010000179.1:0-4678 GCA_036625795.1 Haloarculaceae archaeon | reverse complement strand
CGAGCGTGCCGTCCGGGCCCAGCGTCGCGCCGTAGGCCCGCCGGACGGTCAGGTACCGCTCGAGGTCGTACTCGTGCACTCCCGGCTCCAGGAGCGGCGGGCACATATGTCTGTGGCCACTGGCCGACCCGGGCGGCCCGGAGCGCCAGCCCGGAGGCCCGCGCTTTTGTGAGTCCGGCCCCAACCACGCTCATGCGACGCCGAACCGTCCTCGCGACGCTGGCTGCCGGCGCGGCGGGGCTGGCCGGTTGCAGCCAGGGACCCCCTTCTGGAGACGACGACGGTGGCGGGGGTACCGCCAACGGTGACCCGACCGCCACGCCCCTCGACGGCCTGCCCGACGCTGTCACCCTCGACCCGGTCGCGGAGGGGCTGCGCGCGCCGCTCGGTCTCGCCTTCGCTCCCGACGCCGACCGCCGCTACGTCGCCGAACAGCAGGGGGTCGTTCGCGTTCACGAGGCCGACGGCCTGCGGTCGGAACCCCTGCTCGACCTCCGGGAGACGGTCGTCACGGGGTTCGAGCAGGGGCTGCTCGGACTTGCCCTCCACCCGGACTTCGCTGAGAACCGCCGGCTGTTCGTCCGCTACTCCGCCCCGCCACGGAGCGGCACGCCCGAGGGCTACAGTCACACGTTCGTGCTCGCGGAGTTCGAGGTCGCGGCCGACGGCCGGACGGTCGTCCCCGGCTCCGAGCGGACAGTCCTGGAGATCCCCGAGCCACAGGCCAACCACAACGCCGGGAGCGTCGTCTTCGGCACCGACGGGTATCTCTACGTCGGGGTCGGCGACGGCGGGGCCGGCGGCGACCAGGGCGGCGGTCACGTCGAGGACTGGTACGGCGCCGTCTCCGGCGGCAACGGCCAGGACGTCACCGAGAACCTCCTCGGCAGTATCCTCCGCCTCGACGTCGACAGCCGGGAGGGGGACAGGGGCTACGCCGTCCCCGACGACAACCCCCTGGTGGGTCAGGAGGGACTGGACGAGCACTACGCCTGGGGCTTTCGCAACCCCTGGCGGCTCTCGGTCGATGGCGACGAACTGTACGCCGGGGACGTCGGCCAGGACCGCTACGAAGAGATCGACCGCGTCGAGCGCGGCGGGAACTACGGCTGGAACGTCCGGGAGGGGCGACACTGCTTCGGCACCGACGACTGCCCCGAGCGCACGCCCGCCGACGTCCGCGGCGGTGAGCGCCTCCGCGAGCCGGTGCTCGAATACCCCCACTCCGGCGCCGACGTCAACGGTATCTCGGTCATCATCGGGAACGTCTACCGCGGCTCGGCGGTCCCGGGGCTGGACGGCCGTTTCGTCTTCGGCGACTACCGTGCCAGCGGCCGGCTGTTCGTCGCGGACCCGGCCGACGGCTGGGCCAGCAGCGTCCTCCGGACCGAGGGTGACAGCACTGTCGAGCGGATCCTCTCTATCGACCGTGGCCCGCAGGGCGAGATGTACGTCCTCGGAACGGGCGAGCGCGGCGGCCTCTACCGGGTGGGGCCCGCCTGAGCGCGGCGGTCGTCCTGCCGTACCGCGGGTCCGTCTCGGCTCTCAGGTCCCCTCGACGAGCCGCTGGAGGTGCTCGGGCGGAACCGCTCCCCGGGCGGCCGTCCCGTCGCAGGCGAAGGTCGGCACGCCGGTGACCCCCTGCCGTTTGGCACGGTCGAACTCGACCTCGAGTTCCTCCCGGAGCACCTCGTCGTCGAGTGCGCCCTCTACGACGCCAGGGTCGACCCCGACGTCGGCGGCGATGTCCTCGAGCACCTCGGGGTCGCCGATGTCCCGCCCTTCGCTCCAGAGGGCGTCGAAGACCGCCTCGTCAAAGGCCAGCCAGGTGCCGTAGGCTTCGGTCTCCCTGACCCGGTAGGAGACGAGCTGCGCGGGAAGCGAGTCGACGTCGCTCCGGAGTTCCTCGGCCATCTCGACGTCGTACTGCTCCTGGAGTCGGCGGACGTTCTCGCGGGCCTGCTCGTAGTACGCCTCGTCCTTGCCGTCGTCGGCCTCGTGGTCGATGGTGCCGTCCTCGTTGCGCTTACCCGCCCGGAGGTCGAACGGGTGCCAGTCGACCCGCAGCGGCGCCTCGCGGGTCTCCGCGTACTGCTCCAAGGACTGGCGCCCGAGATAACAGAAGGGGCAGACGTAATCCGAGTAGACCGTGACCTCAATTGTCGTCTCTGTCTCGCTCATGACAGCGTTACGTAGTGGGAACGGATAAGCGGGCGGCACTGTGGTTGCCGGGACGTCGACGCTTACAGCCGCGACGCGCGGAACGGGTCCAGGTCGACGGGCGTCGACCCCTCGAGCACCAGTTCCGCACCGAACTCGCCGACGGCGCTCGCGGTCATGAACCCGCTCCCGGAGAACCCGCCCGCGACGAAGACGTTCCCATCGTCGTCGTAGGTGTCGAAGACGTACTGCTTGTCCGGCGCCCGAGTGGTCATACACGCCGTCAGGTGCAGCGTCGGTCCCGCGGCGGTCGGCATCTGCTCCTCCAGGAACCCGCGGAGCATCGTCTCCTCCTCCCTCGTGACCTCCCGGTCCATCGCATCGGGGTCGACGGCAGTCTCGCTCTCGAAGTCGGTCGCCCCGCCGACTTTCACGCCGTCGATCCGGTAGGCCGGCGTCCCGTAGAAGTAGCCGTTCGCGGTGTCCCAGCCGAACGAGGGGAACGCGTCCTGCCTGAACCGCTCGGGCTTCCGTGGACGGAACCAGCCCATGACCGCCCGTCGCGGGGTCACGTCGGCGAGTTCCTCGACGACCTCGGAGAGCCAGGGGCCGGCGGTGACCAGCAGCTTCCCCGCCGTGTACTCCCCTTTGGTCGTCTTGACCCGGACCCCCCCGTCGGTCGACTCCCAGCTCTCGACCCGTTCGTGGCCCCGGATCTCCGCGCCGTGGTCGTGGGCCGCGTTCATGTGCGCGATGGTACACTCCGGGACGTCGAGGACGCCGCCGTCGGGCTGGTAGAGGAACCTGTAGTCGCCGGAGAGGTCGTAGCCGGGGAACCGCTGTTCGACCTCTGCCCCGGTGAGTACCTCGTAGGGGAGTGACTGGCGCTCGCACAGGTCGACTGCCTCCTCGAGCGAGTCGCGGTGTCCCTCGTAGTCCGGACCGGTCCAGCCCCGGAGCGCGCCAGTCGTGCAGATGAGCTGGTCGGAGTGGCGCTCCTGCAGGTCGTGCCACAGCTCGACCGACCGCTGGATGAGCCGGACGTACTGTGGCTTCTCCCGGACCGCCGGGTTGATGACGCGGGTGAACCCCCGCGAGGACCCCCGGTTGTTCGGGACGCCGAACTGCTCGAGCCCGAGCACCGACACACCGCGTTTCGCGAGGTGGTAGGTGGCCGCGCTCCCGGCCGCGCCGACGCCCACGACGACGACGTCATACTCGCTAGCGTGTCCCATACCACGTAAGGCCGCCAGACTCTCTTATAAGTGAGTGCCACAGCGGTCAGCCGGCAGCCGGGCCCGCCGTCCGAGGCCGACTTCGGCTCAGTAGTGCTCGGACCGCATCTGTCCCCGCCCGCTGCGGTCTTCGGGTGCGACGTTCGTGGCGACGATTTCGTCGACCTCGTCGCGGTTGTCGGCGTCGCTGTTGATCGCTCGCGTCGCTCCCTCCGTCCCGACGTGGAAGCCGGCGGCGTCGTACATCCCGAACATGACGCCGCTGTTGCTCAGGATCACCTGCACGCCCTGCTCGTCGAGCTCTCGAGCCAGCTCGAGCAGGCGTTTCTGGTCCGTCCGGCCGAAGCCCTCGGCGCTGTACTCGGTGAAATTGGCCGTCGGGCTCATCGGCTCGTACGGCGGGTCGAAGTACACCAGGTCGCCTTCCTCGGCGTACTCGCGGACGTACTCGAAGTCTCGATCGAAGATCTCGGTGGCTTGGAGGACGTCGCTCGCCGCCCGGATCTCGTCGTCCCGGACCCAGTCCGGGTTCGCGTACCGGCCGATCGGGACGTTGAACTCCCCGCTTTGGTTCTCGCGGTACAGCCCGTTGTAGCACGTCCGGTTGAGATAGAGCAGCAGCGCCGCCTCCTCGAGCTCGTCGAACTCCTCGCCGTTGGGCCGGCGGTTGAACAGCGCCCGCTGCTGGTAGTAGTAGTTCGGGACCGCCTTCCCCGTCCGGTCGGTGTCGGCGAACTCCCGCCCGGGATCCGGGTCGGACTCCGGGTCCGCGAACCCTTCGAGTACCTCGATCAGCGCTCCTGGGTGGTCACGGACCTGCTCGTAGAAGTTGACGAGACGGGGATTCGCGTCGTTGACTGTCCCGCCTTCGGGTTCGAGGTCGAAAAACAGCGCGCCGCCGCCGACCATCGGTTCGTGGTAGCTGTCGAACGCCGCCGGAAAGCGGGCGTACAGCTCCTCGAGCAGCTGGCGTTTGCCGCCGGCCCACTTCAGCACCGGGTCGACCATCGCCGATACGCCCTACTCGTGGCGTCGGTTCTAAAGACTGGCGCTCGCGGTATCGGCGACAGTCCTCACTGCCGCGGACGGGAGCGTCGGTTCGGGGCCCCGACCGCATGGCATCCAGCCGAACGTACCGCAGTGGCGGCGCACGTCTGACAGCGGGTTCGGGTGCGACCGAGGGACTGCGCTCTGACCCGCCCTCGCGTCTGACCGTGGCCACGCGCCAGTGGGGGATGCACGCTCTCGACGAAGGGGGAAAACGGGGGGAGAGAGGGGGGTGG
>JAZKSZ010000004.1:0-24085 GCA_036625795.1 Haloarculaceae archaeon | reverse complement strand
CGACCGCGAGTGGCCCCCGAGTCTCCCCGTCGACGACGGCGTCGAGAGTCTCCTGTGCCGGCTCGTCGAGGAGGTCCGACGTACGGGGCCACCCGCCACCCGCAGTCCGCTCCTCGGTCACGGTCTCACGTCCATGCTCTCAGCCTCGGCCAGGATTCACATTATCTTGGCGGCGGCCCCGGACAGCCTCCAGTTGCGGCCGAGTGCGCTGGATTCCGGTGCGTCGGATTCATGGACGCGGACACCTACGGACACAGTATGTACGCGGTGGTCGGCTGCGGGGAGTGTTCGGCGCTGTGGATCGTGGAGGGCGACCCCGAGCGCACCGAGTGTCCGCGGTGTGGGACCTCGAAGAAACACGAGTACCGCCGGGAGTTTCTGACCACCGAGGACGAGGACCACGCCCGCGAGGTCCGGGCCTCGATGCTCGCCAGCCGCCAGGGCGAGAGCGACGCCTTCGCCGAGGTGGGTTCCTTCGCGGAACTCGACGCTGAACTCGAGGCGGCCGGCGTCGACGACGAGACCTACCTCGAGGGCGTCGGCGTCGACACCGGCGAGGTGGAGGCGGCAGCCGACCGGGCGGCCGGCGGCAGTGGCTCGGCCGGGAGGAGCCGCGAGGAGACCGTCCGGGCCGCGCTTCGGGAACTCGAGGCGCCGAGCGAGGCCGAGGTCACTTCCTACGCGGCCGAGCACGGCGTGTCCCGCGAGTGGGCCGAGCGCGCCCTGGAGAAGCTCGTTCGGGCTGGCGACGTGACCGAGGGCGACGGGGGGTACCGGCTGCTATGAGCTCCGACAGCGAGTGGCCATCTCCCGGCCCCACGTCGACGTCGGCGTCGCCGCCGCAGTCGGCCGGAGTCGGCCGCTACGTCGTCGGCGGCTTCGTCGGGCTGGCGGGCCTGCTGTTGCTTGCCGAGCCGGTCGTCGATCCTATCGCTGTCGGCGACGCCCGGATCCCGATGTTCGGGCTGGCGGGCGTGGCACTGGCTATCGGGCTGGACCTGGGCGCGGTGGTCTTCTACCGGCAGGGCCAGCGGACGGTCGCGATGGCCCACGGCGTCGCCGGCCTCGGGTGGACCTTCCTCGCCGTGGGCCCCATCCTGGGGAGCGGGACGCTGCTGGTTGTCGGGCTCGTGGTCGTCATCGGCGGCGTGCTCTTTCTCGCGGCGGAGTCCCGGAAGTGGGTATGAGTCGGCGCCGTCGAACACGCCCGGCCCGCCTCCTACCGCCCGAGTTCCTCGTGGGCGGAGGCGAGGTGGCGCGAGCAGAAGGCGGCGATGAGCGAGACCTCGCCGGCGAGCGCGCCCGTCGCGATCACCTCCGCGAGCGCGTCGGCGTTGCTTCCCGGGGGGTCGCCGCCGCCGGCGAGCCCCAGGACCTCGAGGCCCTCGGCCTGGGTCGCCAGATCGGTCCCGCCGCCGACGGTCCCGACCTCCAGGGAGGCAAAGGAGATACTGGCGTACAGGCCCGCCTCGCGGACCTCCATGGTGGTGATGGCGTTCGCCCCCTCGACGACCTGGGCGGCGTCCTGACCGGTGGCGAGAAAGACCGCGGCGACGGTGTTGGCGGCGTGGGCGTTGCCGCCCAGGGTCACGGCCTTCAGCGAGCCGACGTGGTTCTTCCGCGAGTTCCCTTCGGCCATCGCCTCCGGTGTCGTCCCCAGCCGCTCCTCGACGAGTTCGCGCGGAATGAGGACGTCCGCGGTGACCGTCCGGCCCCGGCCCTCGATGGCGTTGACCGCCGCGGGTTTCTTGTCCGAGCAGAGGTTGCCCGACAGCGCCACGAGTTCGGCGGGGGTCTCCGTCTCGAGCACGTCGGCGGCCTCGCGGGTCGCGATGGTGGCCATGTTCATCCCCATCGCGTCCTTGGTGTCGTAGACGAAGCGCAGGAAGACGGAGTCGCCGACGACGTAGGGACTCACGTCCAACAGTTCGCCGTGGCTGGTGGTCGCCTCCGCGGCCTCGCGCAGCCGGTCCTCGTTGTCACCGACCCACTCGACGACCCGGGCGGCCTCGGCGACACCCTCGACCCGGAAGACCGGCGCGCGCGTCATCCCGGAGTCGGTCACGCGGGCGGTCGCACCACCGGCGGCGCGGATCGTCCCGAGCCCGCGGTTGACGCTCGCGACGAGCGCGCCCTCGGTGGTGGCCATCGGGAGGTAGTACTCGCCGTCGGCGGCGCCGCCCTCGACGGGAACGGGGCCGGCGATTCCCATCGGGACCTCCGCTCCCCCCATCAGGTTCTCGACGTTGCCCTCGGTCGCCGCCGGGTCGAAGCCGTACTCGCCGACGGCTGAGAGGTCGGCGCCGGTCTCGGCCTCGACCAGCCGGCGGCGGGCCGCCGCCGCCGTCTCGGGGTCGGCGTGCTCTTCGAGTTCGTGGAGCCGCAGGTCGCCCTCGCGGACGCGGTCGGCGAGGCGCTGTGAGTCGGTGTCGTCGCCGCTGTCGGTCATGTCCGGGGGGTGGCGGCCCACTCCCCTAACAGTTTCTCACCCCGCGTGCGTGTTCCCTGCCCACGTGGGGTGTGACGCGGACTCACGCCCGACAAAGTACAGATCCGTTTCATCCCCGTGGTTCGTGTAGTATCCATCGCCTAATCACTGATTCACGGAAGTATAGCATTCCGAAAGCGGCTATTGAAGAGAAAATATTTTCAATATGGCGTTCCGAAGAGGGTCATACCCGAGTGGTACACATGCCCGAGATGGAAACTGCGGCGTTCGAGACGGATTTGAGCCTCTTCAAGTACGACAACCTGGAGCAGTTGCCGCCGGCCTACCGCGACCTGAGCGAGGCCGAGCGGACCGAGCGCATCGAGGCCGCGCTCGACGAACTGGGCGACGACGTCGTGATCTTGGGGCACAACTACCAGCGCCGGGAGATCGTCGAGCACGCCGACTTCGTCGGCGACTCCTACGGCCTCTCGACGGAGGCCGCGGCGACCGACGCCGACTACGTCATCTTCGGCGGTGTGACGTTCATGGCCGAGTCGGCCGACATCATCACCGACGACAGCCAGTCGGTGATCCTCCCCTCGATGGAGGCCTCCTGCCCGATGGCGGGGATGGCCGAGGCGCTGCAGGTCGACGCCGCCTGGGCCGAGCTGACGGCCGCCACCGACGAGGAGGTCATCCCGATCACCTACATGAACTCGTATGCGGACCTGAAGGCCTTCTGTGCCGAGCAGGGCGGGCTGGTCTGCACGTCCTCGAACGCCGCCGACGCCTTCGAGTGGGCCTTCGACCGGGGCGAGAAGGTGCTCTTTTTGCCGGACAAGTACCTCGGCACCAACACCGCCCACGAGCTGGGGATGGCCGAGGAGACCGTCGAGTGGGACCCCTGGGACCCCGAATCGAAGGACGCGACCAAGGCCGTCGACAACGACATCATCCTCTGGGAGGGGTACTGCCAGGTCCACGAGCGGTTCCGGGAGCACCACGTCGAACAGGTCCGCAGCGAACACCCCGAGGCGAACGTGGTCGTCCACCCCGAGTGTCGCCGCGAGGTCGTCGAGGCCGCCGACGTCGTGGGGTCGACGGCGACGATCACCGAGACCGTCGAGAACGCCGACCCCGGTGAGACCTGGGCCATCGGCACCGAGATCCACCTCGCCAACCACCTCGACCGCTGGAACCCCGAGGTGGAGGTGCTGCCGCTGTGTGGCGACGCCTGCATGGACTGCAACGCGATGCGCCAGATCGACCCCAACTACCTGACCTGGGTGCTCGAGGAACTCCTCGAGGGCCGGGAGCGCAACGTCATCGAGGTCGACCCCGAGACCAAGGAACTCGCCGGCGTGGCGATGGACCGGATGATGGAGCTGTGACCATGCCGGAACCACGCGAAACCGACGTCCTCGTCGTCGGCGCGGGGATCGCCGGCCTCTCGGCTGCGCTGGCTGCCGACCGGGAGGGAGCAGCGGTGACGCTCGCGACGAAAGCCACCCGTCCGGAGTCGGCCGCGACGTGGTGGGCACAGGGCGGGATCGCGGTCAGCCGCGACGACCCCGCCCAGTTCAAGCGGGACATCGTCGAGGCCTCGGCCGGCACCGCCGACCCCGACGCGGTCGACGTGCTCGTCGACAACGCCGACAGCGCGGTCCGCGACGTGCTCGTCGATACTCTCGGGGTGGACTTCGACACGAACGGCGAGGGGTTCGACTACGGTCAGGAGGCCGCCCACGACGAACCCCGCATCCTCCACGTCGAGGCTGCCACCGGGAAGCACGTCCACGTGCCCTTCCTGAACCACGTGGCCGACCGGACCGACGTCAGGGTGCTGGAGGACACCGCCGCCCTCGAACTCCTGGGTCACGAGGGGGCGGTCTACGGCGCGATGCTCGAACGCGACGGCGAGGTCACCCCCACCTACGCCGGCGCGACCGTCCTCGCCACGGGCGGGATCGGGGCACTCTACCCCCGGTCGACGAACCCCGCCGACGCCACCGGCGACGGCATCGCGATGGCCGCACTCGCGGGAGCGGACGTCGCCGACATGGAGTACGTCCAGTTCCACCCGACAGCCTACGTCGGCGACGAGGCCGGCGAGAGCTTTCTCGTCAGCGAGGCCGTCCGCGGGGAGGGGGCCGTCCTCCGGAACGGCGACGGCGAGCGGTTCATGCCCGACTACCACGAGGACGCCGACCTCGCGCCCCGGGACGTGGTCGCCCGCGCGGTCGAGGCCGAGCGCGAGGCCACCGGCGAGGTGGTCCTCGACGTCTCCCCGCTTGACTTCGAGGGCGAGTTCCCCTCGCTCGCCGGGAAGTGTCACGACGCCGGCGTCGACCTCCCGCACATCCCGGTCGCGCCCGCCGAGCACTTCCTCTGTGGCGGGGTCGACGTCGACGACCGGGGCCGGAGTTCGCTGGGCCGGCTCTACGCGGTCGGGGAGTGTGCCCGCACCGGCGTTCACGGCGCGAACCGGCTGGCCTCCACCTCCCTGCTCGAGGGGCTGGTCTGGGGGCTGCGCGCCGGTGAGGACGCCGTCGGCAACGATATCCGGACCGTCGAGCCGCCGGAGCTGCTGGACCGGGACCCGGAGCTCCCGGACAACTTCGCCGCCGGGAAATTCCGTCGCCTGCGCCGCGTGATGGACGAGCAGGTCGGCATCGAGCGGACGGCCGACGGGCTGAGCCGCGCCCAGGCGGTCCTCCGGCGGCTCAAGGGCGAGGTCGACGCCTACGTCCGCACCCGCACCTCGCGGTCGCTGTACGAACTCCGTGCGGCCTCGGTCGTCGCGCTGCTGGTCGCCCGGGCGGCCGCCGAGAACGGGGAGTCGGTTGGCTGTCACTACCTGGTCGACGGGGAGGACGACGGGACCGAACGGGCGGGCGCGACCGTCGACACGGCATGAGCCTCGTCACGGACAGGCAGGTCGAGGCCTGGCTCCGCGAGGACCTCGGCCACCACGACGTGACCAACCACGTCGCCGGCGAGACGGCGGGCCGGCTCGTCGCCAAGGAGGAAGGCGTCGCGGCAGGCCTCGATGCCGCCACTGCGGTCTTCGAGTACCTCGGTGTGGTGGCCGAACCGCTCGTCGAGGCTGGTGATACCCTCGCGGCCGGTGACACGCTCCTGCGCGTCGAGGGGCCGGCCCGTGACGTCCTGCGCGGCGAGCGCGCGGCGGTCAACGTCGCCGGCCACGCCGCCGGGGTCGCCACGCGCACCCGCGAAGCTGTCGACGCCGCCCGCGCGGTTAGCGACGCCGTCGCGATCGCGGGGACCCGCAAGACCACGCCCGGCCTCCGGGGGGTCGAGAAGCGCGCCGTCGCGGCTGGCGGCGGTGACACCCACCGTCTGGACCTCTCCCACATGGTCATGGTCAAGGACAACCACGTCGCCGAGATGGGGGTCGAGGCGGCCGTTTCGCACTTCCGCGAGCGGGCCTCCTTCGCCACGAAGGTCGAGGCCGAGGTCGAGACGCCCGAACAGGGACCGGTCGCCGCCGAGGCCGGCGCGGACATCGTCCTCTTCGACAACCTCGCACCCGGCGAGGTCGAGCGCGGCGTCTCGCTCCTGCCCGAGGACACGCTCGCGGAGGCCTCCGGCGGGATCACGGTCGATGACGTCCCCGAGTACGCGACGACCGGTGTCGACGTGATTTCGATGGGCTCACTGACGCACTCGGCGCCCGCTTTGGACCTCTCCTTTCGAACGGGATAGCGTGGGGACGGCGCGAGCCTATTCCGCACCACTGCTCTCGGCCCGCCACTGTCCGTAGCGGTGCCTGCCGCGCTGGATTAGCAGGACGCCGAGCGCCGCCGAGAGCGTCGTGGTCACGGGGTGTTGCGCCTCGTCCTCCGGCGGGGATTCCTCGGCGACGACCACGTAGTACCCGCCGTCGTGCCGCAGGACCTCCCGTGCGTAGGCGAAGGGCGGGTCGACACGGACGCTGCCGGTCTCGACGGCCCGTCGGACCGCATCACCGCCCGACACGTCGGGGATCGACTCGACCGGGACCGCCACGTCCGCCAGTACCTCCCCGGCGGGGACCGGCTGGAGCCCGAGGGTCACGCTGTCGTTCGACCGGTTCGATACCCGCTCGTAGAACCGCCCGTGGTAGGTGTAACCCCGCCAGTCGTCCGGGGCCTCGTCGTCGGGCAGGGTGCGGTTGGCCTCGAGGAGCGGGCGTTCGAGTGCACACGTAGTCGAGCCCCGGGCCGCGACGTCGAGGTAGCAGTCGACGTCACGGAGCCCGCCCTGCACGGCCAGGTCCGAGGTGCCCGGACGGCCGTCGACGCCGCCGGAAAACAGGAGGCGGTCGCCGTCCGGGTCTGTCTCGACGCTCAGGGCGTGGTATTCGACGGTGCCCGTGAGCCCGAGTGCTGCCGGCAACCCGCCGACGGCCGCGTGGACGACGAGCAGGAGGCCGACACCGACGAAGGCGAACGCCCGGACCCTGCGGGAGGGTGTCCAGCCCCGTCCGAGGAGGCCGCTGCTGCTGCCGCTGTCGCTGTCGGGGACCATATCAGAAGCGACCGGCGGCGGCCAGTTGAGCCTTACGCGAAGTCGCCGTAGGTCGGCCGGTCGCGGTCGCCGGGGAAGTCCTCGACCGGCGCGGTGGTCTGGTCGCCGGTCTCCATGTCCTTGACGGTCACCTCGTCGTTCTCGAGGTCCTGCTCGCCGACGATCACCACGGTCTCGGCGCCGATGGAGTCGGCGTAGTCCAGTTGCGCGCCGAAGCTCCGGCCGGCGACGTCCGATTCGACGACGTGCCCGCGCTCGCGGAGGTCCCGCGCCACCCGCGCGGCGACCGGCCGGGTGTCACCGACCTGGAGGACGTAGTAGTCCGTCGTCAGCTCCTCGGCCGGCCAGACGCCAGCGCGCTGGCAGAGCAACGAGAGGGTGGCGTAGCCGGGCGCGAAGCCCACCGCGGGCGTGGGCTGGCCGCCGAAGCCCTCGATGAGGTCGTCGTAGCGGCCGCCGCCGAACACCGACCGGGAGACCTCCCCCGTCGAGTCGAAACACTCGAAGACGACGCCGGTGTAGTAATCGAGCCCGCGGGCCGTGGTCAGCGAGAGGGTGCAGTACTCCCGGACCCCGAAGTCAGCCGCGGCGTCCAGGACGGCCTGGAGGTTCCCGACGGCCGCCTCGACGCGGTCGGTCCCGGCGAACTCGACGAGCTCCCCGAGCCGTTCCTCGGGGGTCGAGAGCAGGTCGTCGAAGGCTTCGGCCTGCTGGCCGTCCAGGCCCGCATCCTCCAGCAGGCGCATGTACTCCGCGCGCTCGACCTTGGCGCGCTTGTCGACCGCCCGGATGGCCTCGCGGGTGTCGACGTCGGCGTCTATGGATTCAAGCAGGCCGCCGAGGATGTCCCGATGCGAGACCCGGAAGTCGAAGTCCGCGCTCGTGAGCCCCAGGCCGGTCAGCGCGTCGGCGGCCACCGCCAGGATTTCGGCGTCGGCGGTGGGGTCGCTGGTCCCGAAGATGTCGACGTTGGTCTGGTAGAACTCCCGGAAGCGGCCCTGCTGGACCTGCTCGTACCGCCAGAACGGGCGGGTCGAGACCCACTTGATCGGCTTGGAGAGTTCCTGCTGTTTGGCGACGACCATCCGTGCGACGGTCGGGGTGAGTTCGGGGGTGAGCGCGACTTCCCGACCGCCCCTGTCCTCGAAGGCGTACAGCTCCTCCAGGATCTCCTCGCCGGACTTGTCGGCGTACATCTCCGCGGGCTCCAGGGCCGGCGTGCCGACCTCCCGGAAGCCGTAGCGGCGGGCCGCCCCCTCGACGGTGTCGATGACCTCGCGGCGGGCCGCCATCTCCCCGGGGTAGAAGTCACGAAAGCCCTTGATCCGGTCGTACATACCCCCCGTTCGGTGACGGCGCGTTTGAAAGTGACTACTCGCGGTCCGGGTCCGCTCCGCCGACGGCCCACCCGGTCACCCGGGACTGGACGTGCTCGGGGAACACCGCCTCGACGGTCGCCTGGCCGTGCTCCGCCCGCATGAGCGCCCGGAGTTCGGCCTCGTAGTCACCCGTCGCGAGTTCCTCGCTGGGGCCGGTCTCGACGGCGAGGTGGGCGTCGGCCAGCCGGTCGACTGCTCCGCGGCCGATCCCCGCCAGCGGCGCGAGGTGCGCGACACCGAACCGGTCCTCGAGGCTCCGGGCGAGCGGCCGGTCGACCGTGGGGGCGCGGTCGTCCCGGCGGGTGCCGTCGGCGACCGCCGGCCACGTTGCCGCCGCCCGCTCCAGGGCGTGCTCGTGGACCCGCTGGATCCCTGCCCGCGGGTAGCCGTCCGCGACCATCCGGTCGACGGCCTCGCGGGCCACTGCGGGGTCGAGGTCCAGGACGGCCGTCTCGAAGCCGAGCCGGCGGCCGACCTCGCGGGCCCGCCGGTAGTCGTCGGTCACGCCGAAGGTGCCACAGCAACACGTCACCGAACAGAGCCCGTCGAGCAGACAGGCCGCGAGCGTCGAGTCCCGGCCGCCACTGTACAGCAGGCCGACCTCCATTCCCCGCTACCGGCGCTGGATGTCGAAGCTCTTGGAGTCCGGGGTGAGTTCCTGGAGGAGCTGTTTCATCTTCTCCTCGTCGATCTTCCCCTGGATGCGGCCGCTCTGGGCCAGGGCGACGATCTGCTGTTCGACCTGCTCGCCGACCTCGGGTTTGGACATCTTGACCGTGTTGAGCCGCTTGCGCGCCCCGTCGGTCAGGTTCTGCCGGAGGATCGCCTTCTTCTGGGCCTCGGCCTGCTGGCGCTGCTGTTCGATGGCCTCTTCGTCCTGGCCGCCGCCCTGCTGTTCTTTGATCTGTTCCATCTTCTCCTCCCGGAGCCGCTGGAGCTCCTCGTCGCTGGGGTCGCCACTCATACCCTCTGTTTGTCGGCTCGCCCGCAAAACCATTACGGAGCATCCAGGGCGTCACCGACCCACTCCAGCGCGCCCCCCGGACGCGTGTCTCGACCACGTCGCACGTTTTGCCTCCTGACAGCGGGTGTGGGACTCGCAGAGACACGGGAGGGACCGCGTTCTCACGCGGTAGGAATTACCACACTGGATTAGTGACTCTCCGTTGAATGTAACAGTATGTCAATACCGCAGCTGGAGGCGTACGGACTCGAACGGATGGACGACGACGATATCAGGGAGTTCGTCTCCTCGCAGTCGACAGGCGTGCTGGGGCTACCGACGGACGGTGGGCCATACCTGATCCCGATGTCGTTTGCGTTCGACGGGGAGTCCAGCCTCTATTTCACCTATCTCCTCGGTTCCTCGAGCCGGAAAGCGGACCTCACCGAGCAGGCAGACCGCACCCGCTTTCTCGTCTACTCGGTCGAGACGATGTTCAACTGGCAGAGCGTCCTGTTGACGGGTGCCCTCACCGAAGTCCCCGAGAACGAGTGGTCGGAACTGGAGGACCTCCTGACGACAGCGTGGCGACCGGAACTGTTCCGGACTGCCAGCCCCTCGGGTGGTGTCAGAGTGTACGAATTTGCGATAGAGAGCCAGAGCGGTATCCGACACACCGGGTTGCCGCCGGGGTTCCAGGAGGGGCCAGAGGACTGATCGGCACGCAGACCTGTTTCGAGCGCGGCGAAGCCACGACCCGAACCCGGGAGTCGAAAACGGAGTAGTTAGGCGTACCGCTCGAGCGCGGGGTCGTCCAGGTCCTCGAGCACCCCGGCGGCAGTGTCGTCGAGGAAGCCCTGGCCCTCGGGGGTGACCGTCCGGCCCTCACCCTCGGCGGTCGCGACGTAGCCCGCCTCCTCCAGTTGCTGGAGGGCGGTCCTGATGATCTTCCCCGACCCCTGGGACTGCTGACGGGGGCGGACGCGGTAGCGGTTCGAGCCCTGCTTTGCGGAGCCGTACTCGGTGCGGAGGCTGCCGACGCCGACGGGGCCGTCGACGGCGACCTTCCGGAGCAGGCTCGCGGTCCGGCGGGCCCAGAAGTCGTCCTGTTCGGGCGGGAGCTCGCGGTCCACGCCGGTCGTGACGAACTGGAGCCAGTCGGGTTCCTCGACCTCGTCCTCCTCGGCGAGCCGGTCGGCCACCGCCTCGATCAGCTCCTCGGCGGGGACGTCGTAGAGCGTCGTCATTGCACCTGTTTTCCGGACGCCGTCATTTAAGCACGTCGTTTACTGTCGGGTGCGGCGGGCCTGGGCACCAAGGATGAATGCCGCGCCGCCACCGAAGGCCGTCGGGAGCCAGTAGGTCGCCCCACGGTGGATGAGCACCGCCGCGGTCGCGATCTCGGCGGGGACGCCGAGCGGCAGGAGAAGCGTGACGAAGGCGGCCTCGATCCCGCCGAGTCCGCCGGGGAAGGGGGTCACGCCCGCGATGCTCCCGATGGGGACCACGAAGAGAATGGAGAGAAAGGGGATGACGTGGCCGAGGGCGGCCAGCGAGAGCCACAGCGAGGTCGAGAGGCAGACCCAGCCGAGCGCCGACAGCGACATCGCGGTCACGAGCGCCCGCCGGTTCGAGGCGACGCGGCCGACGGAGGAGAAGAACCCTTCGACCCGCTTCTCGATGACGTCCCGGGAGGGCGGCGAGGCGATCGGGACGACCCGACCGAGAAACTGGATCCCGGGGCCCAGCCGGTCGACAACCACGCGTTTGAGCCGCTCGCGGTAGCGCCAGACCAGGTAGCCGACCGTCGGGACGACCGCGGCCAGCGCCGCCGCCGCCGTCACCGCGAAGACCAGGTCCTGGGTGAACTCCGCCGCCGTGACCGCGACGTAGCCCAGGCCGACCGCGGCGACCGCCAGCGACGGGATGAAATGGAGCGTGTCGACGCTGGCGATGGCCGCCAGCCCCGTCTCGTACTCGCTGTCCGAGGCCGAGGAGATGAACATCGCGCTCACCGGCTCCCCGCCGGCCTGCCCGAAGGGCGTGATGTTGTTCGAGAACACCGCGGCGGTGAAGACGAACACCGCCTTGTGGGGGCGTATCGGCGCACCGAGCGCCCGGAGCACGGTGTACAGCGACAGCCCCCACGCCGAGAGCCAGACGACGGCCACGGGGAGGGTCAGGGCGGCGACCCGGGGGTCGCCGCGCAGCAGCGCCGTGACCACCTCGTCGAAGCCGATGTACCAGATGACGACCGCGAGCAGCGCGACCGCCGCGACGAACCCGGCGGCTGTCTTGAGGCGGTCGCCGTCCATACCCCGGCCGTTGGACGGCCCGGGCTTCAAGCCTCCGGATGCCTGCCGGCTGCCGGCTGCGTTCACCCGGTCGACGGTGTCGGGGCGTGCGACGCGCCTTTGAGTCCTGCGGGCGAACCGCCCCCATGGACGAACGGGGTGCGCTCGACCGTCTGGCCGATACCCTCCCCGAGGCCGGTGACGACGCCGCCGTCGTGGACGGGCTCGCGCTGACGACCGACATGCTCCACGACAGCACCGACTTCCCGGGGGGGACGACCCGGTACACGGCGGGGTGGCGAGCGGTCGGCGCCTCGCTGTCGGACCTGGCGGCGATGGGTGCCGAGGCCGTCGCCGCCGTCGCCGTCTACGGCGCACCGACCTTCGAGTGGGAGAAGATCGCGGCCTTCGTCGCGGGTGCGAACGAGGTCTGCGAGCTGACCGGCGGCGCCTACGTCGGCGGCGACCTCGACGGGCACGACGAGTTCACCGTCGCCACGACCGCGCTGGGACGGGT
This sequence comes from Haloarculaceae archaeon, assembly GCA_036625795.1. Classification (GTDB taxonomy): domain Archaea; phylum Halobacteriota; class Halobacteria; order Halobacteriales; family Haloarculaceae; genus Salinirussus. Next base: position 11,991 of record JAZKSZ010000004.1, on the reverse strand, counting down.
TGGAGAGCCGGTCTATCGGTCGGGTGCCAGCCCCGGCGAGGCGGTCTGTGTAACGGGGACGCTCGGCCGCAGCGGCGCCGCCATCCGGCTGTTCGAGCGCGGCGACATCGAGCGGGCGAACGGGCTGTTCCGGTTCGAGCCTCGCGTCGCGGCCGGGCGCGAACTCGCCGCCCACGCGACGGCGATGATGGACTCGAGCGATGGGCTGGCCCGGTCACTGCACCAGCTCGCCGAGGCCAGCGACTGTGGCTTCGACGTCGAGACGCCACTGCCGGTCGACGACGCCGTCGACGAGGTGGCAGAGACCGACGAGGAGCGCCTGGAACTGAGCGCGTTCTTCGGCGAGGACTTCGAACTCGTCTGCACGCTCCCGGACGAGGCGGTCGAGACTGCCCGCGAGGCGCTCGCGGTTCCGCTGACGCGGATCGGGACGGTCACGGACTCGGGGGTAACCCTCGACGGCCAGCCGCTCCCGGACCGGGGATACACCCACTGAGGGCGCGGGCGGCTGGCGACGGCCGCGGTCGGTCACGGTTCAGACGGTCACGACCTCGATCGGGACTGGCGTGAAACAGAGCGCACCGAGGACGAGCGTGAACAGACCGACTGCGACCCGCCGCCGGTCCAGTGGCTCGTCGTAGACCGGGTCGGCGGCCCCGCCGTAGGCCAGTACGAGCGCGAACAGTCCCCAGAAGACCCAGATGGCCACGGAATTGACCGTTCCCTCGACGAGGTAGAGGTAGGCGGCGAGCGCGAACAACAGCCCGGGGACGGCAGCCGACAGGGTCTCCTGACGGGGTCCGAGCACCGCCCGGAGGATGTGACCGCCGTCGAGCTGGCCGACCGGGATGAGGTTGAGGACGGTGACGAGCATCCCGACCCATCCGCCGAACACCACCGGGTGGACCGAGCCGTTGGCCGCGAGTTTTCCTGCCGTGCCCGTCGCCTCGGCGATGAGCACCAGCAGCGCGGGGTTGTTGAAGCGGATGAACGTGCCGGCCTCCTGACTCGCGGCCTCCTGAACGGGTAGCGGGTCGAGCTGGAGCCCGATGGCGGTCACGACGACGGTCGCCGCCAGCCCCGCGAGCGGCCCGGCGACGCCGATGTCGAACAGCGCCTCCCGGTCCGGGATGCGCCCCTTCATCCGGATGACCGCGCCCATCGAACCGATGACCGACGGGAAGGGGATGAAATAGGGCAGCGTCGCGTCGACCTCGTGGTACCGGCTCATGACGTAGTGGCCGAGTTCGTGGACCCCGAGGACGCCGAGGATAGCGGCGACGAACGGCCAGGCCTCGAGTATCGCGACCGGACCCGCCGACAGCGGGATCCGGTACCACGTCGTCGCCCCCACCAGCAGCGTCGAGAGGACCGTCGCCACCAGGAGGACGACGTTCGTCCACGGGATACCCTCGACCCCGACCGACCGGGGTCTGGCGACGAGGACGTGCTCCCCGGCGGAGATGGGCACCTCTCCCTCGCCGCCGTCGGGGTAGCCCTGGCGGAGTCGCACCTCGTACCCGCACTCGCGAAACCGCGGCCAGAGTTCCCGCTCGACGCGGTCGGGCGGGGCGCGGGGCTGCCCGACGTAGACCAGCCGGTCGCCGTCCTCGCGGACGTCGTACACCGCGAAAACCGACGCGACCTCGGCGGCCGACGGCCCCGTGGCCGGCCACTCGCTGCGCTCCATCGGTCCGTCGTTTGCGTCCGAGGCGGTTAAAAGACGGGGACCTGCGGGGCGTCAGCCGGCAGCGCACGCGGGGACCGTGTCGGTTCGGGGACCCGGGTCAGGGGATGAGCGCGTTCAGGCCGGCTCGACGCGCCAGGTGGTCGCGCTCGTGTACGACCACTTCTCGATCTCCAGGTCCGCCGCGGACTCCTTCAGCTTGACCATCAGGGCGCCGATCTCCTTGGGCGAGAGGCCGACCTCGTCGGCGATGAATTTGCTCTTGAAGTACATCTCGCCGTCGGCTGCTTTCCGCTCGAGGAACGACCGCAGCCGCTCTTCCTTCGAGCTTTCCTGGGAGGGCGTTGTCGTTGCGCTCATGACTCATCCGTGGATACTGCCCCCAACCCCATATAAAGAAACGAACCTTCGGATTGCTTCGGTCGCTTTCAGGGTTCGCTGGGCATAAAACGACCTTTCACGAACACCGCAAATCAGTGGAGAAGTTTTACGATCGGTTCTGAGGGAGTGAGAAGCGAATTACTACGGGTCGGGAATACAACCCCGCTGGCGCGGCAGGACCGGGTGATTCCCGCGCAAAACGAGGATCTTGTTGCCTATTCTTTCCGGGCGACCGCCCGCTGTGTCTCACGGCCTTCCGGTGGACTCCCAGTGGACGGCTTGACAACCCTTAAGACTGCCTCGGGGTTACCCCGGGACGATGAGAGTGGTCGTCTCCGTCGGCGGGAGCGTTCTCGTTCCGGACCTGGATTCCTCGCGCGTCGCCGGCTACGCCGCGGCCGTCGAGCGGCTGCTCGACGCGGGTCACGAGGTCTGTGTCGTGGTCGGCGGCGGCGAGACGGCCCGCGAGTACATCGGCGCCGCGCGCGAGTTGGGGGCCAACGAGACCGAACTCGACCACCTCGGGATCGCGGTGACGCGGCTCAACGCCCGGCTGCTGATCGCCGCCCTGGACGAGCGGGCCGTCTCGGCGCCCGCGACCGCCCACGGCGAAGCTCGGACCGCGCTCCGGCGGGGCGAGGTCCCCGTGATGGGCGGCACCGCGGCCGGCCACACGACCGACGCCGTCGCCACCGCGCTGGCGGAGTACGTCGACGCCGACCTGCTGGTCTACGCGACCAGCGTCCCCGGCGTCTTCGACGCCGACCCCGAGGCCGACCCCGAGGCCACGAAGTACGGGCAGATCGGCGTCGACGACCTGGTCACCCTGGTCGCCGAGATGGACATCGAGGCCGGGAGCAACGCACCCGTCGACTTGCTGGCGACGAAGCTCCTCCAGCGCGCCGGCCTCCGCGCAGTGGTACTCGACGGCAGCGACCCCGAGGCGGTCGTCGCGGCCGTCGAGGGTGACCACGACGGGACCGACATCGAACCACGATGACCGACACCGACCTCCCCGACCCCTACGAGACCGCGAGCAGCGCCGACCGCGCCTTCTGGGCCGACGCCGTCGCCGACGCCGTCGAGGCCCGCGAACCCGAGGAGCCGGTCGTAATCAAAGGTGGCGTCTCGCCCTCGGGCGTCCCGCATATCGGTCACTTCAACGAGATCCTGCGGGGGTACTTCGTCGCGGAGGCGCTGCGTGACCGCGGCTACGAGGTCCGCCAGGTCTTCACCGCCGACGACAAGGACCGCCTGCGTGCCGTCCCCCGCCGGCTCGCCGACCTGGACTGGAACGTCGTCGGCCTCGGCGAGGTCGACGCGGGCGCGCTCGGGCGGAATCTCGGCAAGCCCTACACCGCGATCCCCGACCCCTTCGGCTGCTGTGACTCCTACGGCGCGCACTTCACCCGGCTGCTCCAGAACAGTGCCGACCGCCTCGGTATCGAGGTCGAGATGGTCTCCAACACCGACCTCTACGAGACCGGCGAGTTCGAGGCCGTCACCCGTCAGGTCCTCGCGAACCGGGAGCGCGCCCGGGAGGTGCTTGCGGAGTTCCAGGGGAAAGTCGACGACGACTACGTCCCCTTTTTCGCGGAGTGTGGCGAGTGCGGCCAGCTCACCGAGACCGTCACCGGGGTAGACCTCGAAGCCGGGACGGTCGCCTACCGGTGTACGGACAGCGAGGCTGACGGCGACACCATCGAGGGCTGTGGTCACGAGGGAACGGCGACCCTGCGAGAAGGGAAACTCCCCTGGCGGTTCGAGTGGCCCGCCCAGTGGGGGCTGCTCGACGTGGACTTCGAGCCCTTCGGGAAGGACCACGCCGAGGGCTCCTGGCCCAGCGGCGTCGCCATCGCCCGGGAGGTGCTCGACGTCGAGCCGCCGGTCCCGATGGTCTACGAGTGGTTCACGCTGGACGGCGAGCCACTGTCCTCCTCTGCGGGGAACGTCCTCACCGTCGACGAGGCCCTGACCCTCCTCGAGCCAGAGGTCCTGCGGTACTTCTTCACGAAGGAGCCGCTGAAACAGCGGGACTTCAGCGTCGAGACGATCGACCAGCTGGTCGACGAGTTCGACCGCTTCGAGCGGGTCTACTTCGAAGCCCTCGAGGCCGGCGAGGAGGAACGGGAGCGAGCCGAGCGCGCCTACCCGATGGTCGTCGACGAGCCCCGCGCCGACCGGGTGCGGATCCCCTACACCTTCGCCGCGGTGCTGGGGATGACCGAGGACCCTGCCGTGCGCGAGGCGATCGCCCGCAAGGAGGGACACATCCCCGAGGACGCCCCGGAGCGGGCCGTCGAGGCGGCACTGGCTCGCGTCGAGCGCGCCCGGGAGTGGGCCCGCCGGACCGGCAACGCCTTCGACTACGAGCTCAAGCGCGCCGAACTCCCCGACGTGGACTTCGACCCCGAGACCGAGCGGGCGCTCGACGAACTGGCCGACTTTGTCGCCGAGGGCCACGACGGCGAGACGATCCAGGGCGAGATCTACGAGACGGCGAAGCGTCACGACATCGACATCGGCGACTTCTTCGCGGCCGGCTACCGCCTGTTCTTCGACGACGACGAGGGGCCACAGCTGGGCCCGTTCCTCGCGAAACTCGACCGGGAGTTCGTCGTCGACCGCCTCCGCCGGGAGCGGTGACCCGCACTATCCCCCGTCCCGTCCCCGGCTGACACCTGCGTCCCGTCCCGTAGGAAAACCCTCTTTGCCGTACCCGACTACGGACAACTAATGGTCGGTACGCTGGAGCTGGTCCTCGTCGGCTTCGGGGTGTACGTGCTCGCCCTCCTGGCGCTGCAGGCCCGTGGCGCCCTCCCCGAGTACGTTCGCGTCTCCGGGCCGCTCGTGACACTGCACACCGCGCGGGGGAAGGCGTTCCTCGACCGGCTCGCAAAGCGCCGGCGCTTCTGGCGGGCCTGGGGGAACGTCGGCCTCGGGATCACCGTTGTCGTCATGCTGTTCGCCGCGGTCTTTCTGGTGCTTTCTGCCTATCTCGTGCTCTCCGCGCCCGAGCAGACCCGGGCCGTCGAGCCACAGAACGCGCTGGTCATCCCCGGTGTCAACGACTTCCTCCCGCTGTCGGCTGCACCCGACATCGTCTTCGGCCTGCTGGTCGGGATGGTCGTCCACGAGGGCGGGCACGGGCTGCTCTGTCGCGTCGAGGACATCGAGATCGACTCGATGGGTGTCGCGCTGCTCGGGTTCATCCCGCTCGGTGCGTTCGTCGAGCCCGACGAGGGGAGCCGGATGGAGGCCGACCGCGGCTCCCAGAGCCGGATGTTCGCCGCCGGCGTCACGAACAACTTCGTCATCACCGCGCTTGCCTTCGCGCTGCTGGCCGGCCCGGTCGCCGGCGCCATCGCGGTCGCTCCGGGCGTCGCGGTCGGGGGCGCCTACCCGGGCTCGGCGGCCGCCGACGCTGGTCTGGGGCACAGCGACGTCGTCAGCGCGGTCAACGGTACCGACGTCGAGAACCGGACGGAACTAGAAGCGGCACTTTCCGACGTCGAGAGCGCCGCGGTCTCCGTCGAACTGCACAACGGCTCGACGGTCGTCGTCGAGCGCCGTGTCCTCGCTGTCGAGTTCGTCCCCGAGGTGTTGAACGTCAGTAGCGGCGAGGCGCCGGTCATCGAAGCCGTCAACGGCACGCCGGTCCGCACCGAAGCGGAGTTCGCCGCGGCGGTCGAGAACCGGACTGTCGCGACCCTCGAGACCAACCGCGGGTCCGTCACGGTCCCGCTCGGCGCGTACGCCGCGCGGGTGACTCCCGACAGCCCGTTGGTCGAGGAGGGGGTCCCGGAGAACGCCTCCGCAATCATCACGCAGGTCGGTGACACCCGCGTCCGGACTGCCGCCGACCTGCGGGAGGCACTCGACGGCGTCGGAGCCGGCGGGTCGACGTCGGTCACGCTGTTCGTCGACGGCCAGCGCCGCACCGCCGACGTGACCCTCGAGGACGGCGTGCTCGGGGTCGCCGGCGTCGCCTCCGGCGTGTCAGGGGTCGTCCCCGACGACTTCGGCATCCGGGAGTACCCCGCGGCGGGCTTCCTGGCGCTGCTCGACGGCACACACCCCCAGATCCAGGGCCAGAGCGGGCTGTTCGCGTCGCTCATCGTCCACCTCGGGTGGTTGCTCGGGCTCCCGATCGCGTCGCTGGCGGGCTCACCCTTCAATTTCGCCGGCTTCACCGGCGGCGTCGCGGACTTCTACGTCGTTCAGGGGCCGCTTGCCGGGCTCGGCGGCGGCGTGTTCCTGCTCGCGAACCTGCTGTTCTGGACGGGGTGGATCAACCTCAACCTCGGCATCTTCAACTGCATCCCTGCGTTCCCGCTGGACGGCGGCCACCTCACCCGGACCAGCACGGAGGCGGTCGTCTCCCGCCTGCCGCTGCCCAACCGCCGGCAGCTGACCTCCGCCGTCACGACCGTCGTCTCGCTGACCATGCTCGGCGCGCTCGTGATGATGTTCGTCGGCCCCCAACTGCTCGCGTAGCCCGCTCCGGCCGGGTCATCTCGCCGTCCTCCGGGACAGACCTCTGTTCCGGCAGGCCGACGGTGTAAGGCAAGGTTCCTTAGCGTCCGGACCGAACACCGAGGTATGCCCGACAGACGTGACCCGCCACCCACCGACGAGGGCTGGTACGTGCTGCACGACTTCCGGCGCATCGACTGGGACGCCTGGCGCTCGGCGCCCGAACGCGACCGCCACCGGGCTGTCGAGGAAGCCGTCGACCACCTCCAGTCGGCGGCAGCTGTCGAGGACGCTGACGACGGTACCTCGGCGGTCTACTCGGTGCTCGGCCACAAGGCCGACCTCCTCCTGCTCCACATGCGCCCCTCGACGGCCGACATCGGCGCCCTCGAGCGACGGCTCGAGGCGACCGACTTCGCCGACTTCACCGAGCGGGCGACCTCGTTCGTCTCCGTCACCGAGGCCTCGGGCTACTCCGAGCGCGCACGCGACTACTTCACCGGCGACCTCGACGAGGACTCCGGGCTGTACAACTACATCCAGACCCGGCTGAAACCCTCCGTCCCGGACGCAACCCACGTCTGTTTCTACCCGATGGACAAGCGTCGCCAGCCCGACCAGAACTGGTACGACCTGTCCTTCGAGGAGCGCGCCGAGCACATGGATGCCCACGGCGACATCGGCCGCGATTACGGCGGGAAGGTCAAGCAGATGATCACCGGCGCCATCGCCATCGACGACTGGGAGTGGGGTGTCACCCTGTGGGGCGACGACCTCACCGATATGAAGGACCTGCTCTACGAGATGCGCTTCGACCCGTCGACCTCACAGTACGCCGACTTCGGTTCCTTCTACGTCGGCCGGCGGTTCCCGCCCGGCGACCTGCCGGCGTTGCTGGCCGGCGAGCGGGTCCCGACCGGGGAGGGCGACGGGGCCGACGCAGGGGAGACAGCAGACGCAGGTGACGCCGACGCGGCACCGGTCCACCCCGCGGACGCGACCGGCGGTGGGAGCGCCAACGGCGGAGCGGCCCATCCCGGCGGGAGCCCCGCCGACGCCGGGGACGGGAGTCACAGCCACGCCGAGGAAGGGAGCGCCAGTCACGCCGACGGCGGCGCCGACCATAGCGAGGCTGCAGGCGACGCCGATGGCCGCGGCGGCGCACACCCCGGCAGCGCCGCCGAGGGTGACCACCCCCACGGCGGCAGCGAGGAGGTCACCGACATGGCCGCCCGGCTCGGACAGCTCGGCCTCCAGGCCGGCGCGGACTTCGGGGCCGGCGACTACGCCCTCGTCCTCCGCTCGGAGGCCGACGCCCAGGACCTGGCCGGGGAGGTCGACGGACTGCGGTCGAACTTCGAGCACTACGACTCACACGTCGCGACCGCGGTCCGGGCGGCCGACGGCGAGGCGGCGGTCGCCAGCGTCTGGAACGCCGAGCGCGCCGCCGACACCGCCGAGGGCTTTCTGACGGACCTGCCCGGCGTCACGGCGGTCCTTCGTGGCCCCGTCGAAGACGCCCCCGAACGCGAAGAGGACGGCGAGGGGGAGAGCGACGTCGAGGGCGGTCACACTGCCGACGAAGGCGCCCACACCGGCGACGAGGACGCCGCGAGCATCCGCGAGGAACTCGCGGAGCTGGACGTCTACGCCGGCACGCCCCACGGCGAGGACGTCTACGCGCTGGTGCTGTACTCCGAGGCCGACCCCGAGACGTTGCTTTCGGAGGTCGAGGACCTCCGGGAGGGGTTCGACCGCTACGACACCCACGAGGGGACCCACGTCTACGAGGACCACGACGGGGGGGCCTCGGCGGTCGTCAGCCTCTGGGAGACCGCCGACGCCGCCGACACCGCGAGCGGCTTCCTGACGGACCTGCCCGGGGTCGTCGGCTGGGCCGACGAGGATGAGGGATTCGGGACGATGGGGATGTTCTACACCGTCAAGCCGGAGTACCGCGAGGAGTTCGCTGACACCTTCGAGTCGGTCGGCGAACTGCTCGCCGACATGGACGGGCACCGCGAGACGAGCCTGCTGGTCAACCGCGAGGACGACAACGACATGTTCATCGCCAGCCGGTGGGACGCCCGGGAGGACGCGATGGCCTTCTTCCGCTCCGAGGAGTTCGCCGAGACGCTGGACTGGGGCCGGGACGTCCTCGCCGACCGCCCGCGGCACGTCTTCCTCGCCTAACCGGGCCACGGACGTCGACAGTCGCGTCGAGTGAAGTCAGTCCCGGTCGTCGAGGTCGGTCACGTCCTCGTCGGGGAAGGAGATGAGGTTCTCCCGCCCGATCCGGAGCTTGTCGACCCGCCCCTCCTCCTCCATGGCCGAGAGCAGCTGGGAGACCTTCGCGTTCGACCAGCCGGTCTCCTTGACGATGGTGGCCTGTTTCATCCGGCCGCCGTTCCGTTCGAGGAGCCGCTCGACGCGCTCCTCGTCGCTCAACAGCTCCTCGTCGATATCCTCGGACTCGTCCGGAGCCGCCGCCCCGGTGTCGGTTCCGCCCTCGGCCGTCTCCCCGGCGGTTCCGTCTTCCGTGCCGTCGGGTTCGTCGTCCGCCCCTGCCGGCCCGAGGCCGCCGTCGCTCTCGCGGCGCTGGACGACGACGTACACCACCGCTGCCCCCGTCCCGAGCGTCAGCGTGACCACGAGCATCCAGAACAGGTCACCACTCCCCTGTGGGCCGGGTCCGTCGGGGCCGCCCGGCGGCGTGTCGGTCGGCGTCGACGCACCACTTCCGGTGAAGGTCACGGAGAAGCCGTCGGTCCCGAAGGTCTCCGGTCCCGTCCAGACGAGCGTGCCGTTCTGTGGCGCGGGAACGTCGGGACTGGCGCTGAAGACGGCGTAGCCGGCGGGGGGCTGGAGGACGAGCCGCTGGCCGTCGTCGAGCCCGGGCAGCCAGGTCCCGCCCGGTGTCTCGAAGACGTCGCCGACGGTCAGCCTGTCACGCTCGACCCGGGCGAAGTTCGTCCACGTGAATGAGAGTGTCAGCCGCCCGGTCCCGTTCTCGATGGCCGACTCCGGGGAGGCTGTGCGGTCGACGTCGGTTATCTCCATCTCCCGGCCCGTCGCCGACGCGGACGCGTTCGCCGCACGCTCGAACGCCGACAGCCCGAGTTCGTCTGTCTCGTTGGCGGTGAACTCCGCCGCGAGCGTCCGGAACGCTCCCGTCCGGTTGGCCGTCGAGAGGTTGTACGCTGCGGTGACCGACCAGCGGGCGTCACCGTCGGGCTGGAGCTGCACCTCGAGGGTCGTGTTCTCGACCCAGGGGGTGGCGTCCGCGGACTGCCCGCCCGCCTGTCCGACGACGCCCGCCGTCGCGACGAGGGGGATGAGGAGGGCTATCAGGGCGAGCCGAAACCCCGCTGACATACCTGCCACGTGGCGGGCGCGGCGGCAAAACGCTTTCCATCGGGGGATAAAACGTCAGACGGGCGCATAAACTGTCTGCGGCTCGCTCGCGTCGTTAACCGCGCCTGACCGAAGGCTAACCCTTTTTGTGGGAGCGACGGATACGGGGTGACGATGACCGCCCTCCACGGCCCCCGGGTACTCGCGCTCGTTGCCCTCCTCGCGGTCGGGTTGCTCGTCGCCGGCGTCGGCGCTGGCGCGGTCGTCTCTCCTGACCACGCCCCCACTGTCGACCCGTCCGAGGGTCCCGGTGCGGTCGTGACGCTCGCGGGCACGCCGAACCAGGCGGTCCCGAGCGGCGTCACCCGGCGCACGTACGCGCAGGCCGACCTCGACGTCGCGAGCGCGGTCTCGGTCGGGGCGACCCGCATCGGCGGCCGGCACGCCGAACTCACCCTCGCCGAGCGACTCGAACGCACCGACAGTCCATCGGCCCGGCTGGCCGTAGCCACCGAGACCCTGGCCGGCATCGAGCGCCGCCTCGACCGGCTCGACGACCGCCAGCGCCGGCTGCTGACCGCCTACAGCGAGGAGGGAGTCTCGACGCGAACGTTCCTCCGCCGGCTGGGGACGGTCCGGGTCGCCGCCGCGCAGGAGCGGGCCCTGCTCGACCGCGTGGCCGAGCGGGCCGAGGGGTCGACGAGGCTCTCGCTCCCGGTCGAGACACAGACACGGGTCGCCCGCCTCCGCGGGACGCTCGTCGCGCTCCCCAACCCCGTCGTCGACCGCGTCGTCGCCGGCACTACCGGCGCCGACGACCCGGGGACGGTCTACCTCCAGGCTGCGAGCGGTGGGTTCGTGGCGGCGACGCTCGACGACGGCGTCTACCTCCGGCAGGCGACGCTCCGGACGGACCGCTCTCCCGGGCAGTCAAACCAGTTCACCAGCATCACCGCGGCCTACGACCGCGCGGGCGAACTCTACCCGTGGGTGTTCGAGAACGCCATCGGCAGCCCGAGTCTGAGCGGGTTCGGGGACTCGTCGGTCTACCTCGTCGAGTCCTCCCACCCGCAAGGTGACCTCCAGGCGTATCTCGATGGTGCGACCCGGAACGTGTTCCACGAGACCCAGGCGAACGCACCGGAGACCGTCCCGGTGGCGCTGACGCGGACCGCCAGTACGGAGCGACTCCGGCTCCAGGTCAACGCGACTCACGCGACGGGGCCGATGTGGGTCACCGTCACGCGTCCCGGGGGACCGAACGCCACCGCGGTCGACGCGACGGTCCGGGTCAACGGGCAGCGCGTCGGGACGACCGGCGCGGACGGCCGGCTGCTGACGCTCCAGCCCGCCGGCAGCTTCCGGGTGAACGCCACGGCCGGGACCGCGAACGTGACGCTCTCGGGGCCGTAGTCACCCCACCGTCCGCGCTGGCGTCACCGCCCGCTGCCCGTGCCGGCGTGGCTGTCGACCGCCCGGCGACCGTCACCGCGCTGTGGCCAGCGTTCAAGTAGGAAGCCGCGGCCACCAGCCCCATGCGCGCGGTCAGTTCCGTCGTCGGGACGGTCGTCCTGCTGGGGGTCGTCGTGGTCGGCGCGACGGCAGTCTTCGCGGCCGTCCCCGCCGACGAGCCGGCGACGGTCCCGACCGCGCGGCTGAGCCTGACGGCCGAGGCGGGTCCGGACCGGGTCGCGCTCACCCACGAGGGTGGGAACACGCTGTCCGCGGCCAGCCTGGACGTGACCGTCCGGGTCGACGGGGATCCGGTGACACACCAGCCCCCGGTCCCCTTCTTCGCCGCGACCGGCTTCGAGAGTGGCCCGACTGGGCCGTTCAATAGCGCTCACCGCGGGCAGTGGCGCGCCGGGGAGACCGCTGCCCTCCGGCTCGCGTCGACGAACACGCAACTCGACCCCGGGGACAGCGTCTCCGTGACCGTCCGGACCGACGCGGGGGTGGTCGCGCGCCTGGAAACGACTGCCTGAACGGGGCGAGTGCGACTGTCGGGGTGGCGTGTACCCCGGCCGGCTGTCGGTCACTCGGGAACGGCAGCGATGGTCGTGATCGCGCGGGGACTGCCGGGGCGGGCCTGC
>JAZKSZ010000178.1:0-4731 GCA_036625795.1 Haloarculaceae archaeon | reverse complement strand
TTCGGCGTCCAGGTGGCCCTGTTCGGCGTGCTCGCCGACCTCATCGTGGACGTCAACCGCGAGCAGACCCGCCAGCTCGAACGGATCGCCAGAGAGGCGACCCACGAGGGGAGCGACGACCCCGAGCCGGTGGCGGACCCTGCGCGCGAGGAGGAGTGAGCCTGCTCGGAGAGTAGGGCCGCTCAGAACGGAACGAGCGCCCGGAGTTGCGCGAGGATGCTCCGGGAGGTGGCCTCGCGTTTCTCCTCGAAGACGGGGTGGAGCGCGTTCAGCAGGTCCTGCTCCGAAGAGAACCGGTGGCGCCCGGAGGCCCGCACCGCCTCGGCGACGCTGACCTCGGTCCCGGCGGCGTCGACCGGGACCGCGATGTCCCCGTACCGGTCGACGAGCGTGTCTGCCTCGACCGGGTACTCCAGGTCGAGGTCCTCGACCCGGGCCGCGAGGGCGGCGATGCCGAACTCCACGACGTCGGGGCCCTCCTCGATGTCGTTCGAGGGTGGCTGAACTCCCATTGTCGGGCGTACGTCCCCCCGGGCGGAAAGTTCTGTGGATCAAGAGAAAACTACATACGCCAGCGCCGGCCAGTGACAGGAAAGATGGACGAGTCAGACGGTCGGCGACGTCTCAGGCCGGACGGAGGGGGGGCGGCCGAACCCGAGCCAGAGGTGCCCGCGAGCGGCGACGCGTCGCTCGTCGCCTCGCGCTTTGTCGGAGTCGCGCTCTTCGTGCTGGTCGTCCAGTTCACGCTCGTCGTCTACCTGCTGAGTCCGCTCCCGGTGCCCTCGGTCCAGGTGTTCGCGTTCTCGGCGCTGGGCCTCTCTTTCATCGCGGCCCTTCTGGTCGGGTTCGACGCCTACCGGACCGACCGGGACGAAACTGTCGACTGGTCGCCGAACCCCTTCGTGTGGGCCATCCCGATGTTTTTCCCGCTTCTGGGGTTCGGGCTGGGCGTCGGGCAAGTCCTGGGGATCCCGCTCGGGGTCGGGATCGCCTACGCACTCCGGCGGTACCAGACACAGCGGCGCGGCCTGGAATCCATCTGGCAGTGGCCCGCAGTCGGTGCAGGGGTGTTCTCGGGGGCCGGGTTCGGTATCGTCTCCGTGGCCGTCTCGGAGTCGGGGGGGTTGACCCCGAGCGTCGTGGGCATCTTGCTCTTTGCGAGCGTCCTCTTCGGCTTCACGACGCCGGCGACGTACTACGACACCCAGCACGTCAGGCGCCGGCTGGCGGCGAACGGTGACGAATGGCTGTTCCGTGGGTACCACTGGGTCGTCGCGATGTCCGTCCCGTTCCCGCTGCGGTCGCTCGTCGCGCTCGCCTACGCCCTGCGGCGGTGGATGCTGCTGAACCCCGGCGGCTTCTTCTGGAGCAAGGCCGACCCGGCGGAGAGCGACGACGACAAACCATAATTCCCCGCCGCCACACTGTCGGGTATGGCCTTCGACGGACCGCTGGTCGGGTGGGGCAGCCTCGCAGCGTTGGTCGTCGGGGTCGGGGGCTCGCTGTACGCGGTCGTCCGCCTGAGCGACTGGCAGCCGCTGGCCACCGCGCGGCGGCGACTCCTGCTCGGGGTCCCCGTCGGGACGGTGCTCACGTTCCTGTTTCTCAACCTCGTCTTCTGGGTCGTCCAGGGCGCGGCCGACGGGCAGCCGGTGGTCGTCGGCTTCCGGTCGTGGTCGGTGTTCTACCCGGTGGGGATGCTCACCGCAGCCTTCGCGCACAACGGGCTGGGCCACCTCACCGGGAACGTCCTCGCGACGCTCGTCTTCGCCCCCGTCGCGGAGTACGCCTGGAGCCACTACCCTACCGAGCGCGGGAGCGCCTCCTTCAGCTCGGTCGGGACGAATCCCTTCGCCAGGGTCGGTGCCTTCCTGCTTGCCGTCCTCGGGGTCGGGCTCGCCACGAGCCTGTTCACGCCCGGCGCGCTGATCGGGTTCTCCGGCGTGGTGTTCGCCTTTGCCGGGTTCGCGCTCGTGACCCGCCCACTGCTCGCGGTCGCGGCCATCGTCGGCCAGCAGGCGGTCGGCCTCGTCTACTTCGGGCTCCAGAACCCCGTCCTGACCGCCTCCACACAGACCCGCGTGGTCGCGCCCTCGTGGGCCAACGTCGCGATCCAGGGCCACGCCCTCGGACTGGTGATCGGGGTCGTGCTCGGCCTGTTGCTCGTCCGCCGGCGCGAGCGGTCACCCGACGTCCGCTACGTCTGGTTCGCGGCGCTGGTCTTCGCGGTCTCGCAGGCGCTGTACGCCTTCTACCTCCCGCTGAGCACCGAACGGTTCGTCCTCTTCCGCGGGGTAGGGACCGGGGCGGTGTTCCTGCTCGCGGCGGTCGTCGCGACGGCGGCCGCCGACACCGACCGAACCCTCCTCGCCCGGATCGACCTCTCGCGACGGGAGGTGGCGACCGGGCTATTGCTTGCGGTGCTGTTCGCGCTCGCGCTCGCAGCGGTCCCCTACAACCTCGCTGACGTCTCGGGGGAGGTAGACCCCGAGGACCCCAACACCGCCGGGGGGGTTGAGGTGCGCGATTACACCGTCGCCTACGTCGAGGGGGTCCCCAACCAGTACATCGAAGCCGTCGAGATCCCAGTCGTCGGCGGGGGATTGTCAGTCAACGAGAGCGGCGTGGTAGTGACGAGTGACCGCCGCAACGCCTGGGAGGTGGTCGTCTCTCGAAGCCAACTGGCCTTCCGCGGCCGGGCGTCGGTTCCCGTCGGCGGGGTCGGCTGGCGCGAGCGGGTCGTCGTCAACCGGACGCAGTGGTCGATGACAGGGGGCGGCACCGCCTACAAGGTGTACCTCAAACCGCCCGGAGAGCCACGGAAACTCGCCTTCGGCTCCGACCCCGCGACCGCCGACCCCGTCATCAACGGGACACTCATCCGCGTCGCGCCGGTCCCACAACCCGGGGGCTACCGGGTCGAACTCGTCGAGAACGAGACCGTCGCCGCCACGACACCGGTCCCCGTCGCCGGGGCGAACCGTACCCTTCGAGGGCTCACGTTCAACCGGACGGGGTCGAAGCTCCGGGTTGTCGAGGGCGATACGGTCGTGACTATCGCGACCTACCGGAGCGGTCGCAAGTAAGGCGCTTCTCGCCTCAATCCCACGCGACCCGGAACACCTCGACGTCGAGCTCGCGGCGGTCTTGCTCGTGGAACTCGAACGTCCGTGGAAGCTCGAACTCCGCGGCGAAGGCGTGAGTCACCTCGCCCCCATTGTCGGCGGCGAAGGACTCGACGAAGTCGGCGCTGTCGGCGTTGTGAACGGAGTAGGAAACCTCCGCGACCTCGGCGGCGGTCGCCAGAAAGTCCCGGTCGGCGTGTCTGTTGGCGTCCTGGGCGCCGAACGGCGGGTTCATCACGACCGTCGTCGGTTCCTCGGGACGCAAGGGGACCCGGGTGGCGTCGGCGTGGACCCAGGAGACGCCGCTGGTCGAGCCCACGCGACGGGCGTTCGCCCTGGCCGTCTCCAGCGGGCCCCTGTCGATGTCGATGCCGACCACCTGCTGGGGCCCCCGGAGGGTGGCCGCGAGGGCCAGCATCCCCGTCCCACAGCCCAGGTCCACCACCGTTTTCCCTTCGATGTCCCCCTCCAGGTCCGCCCGGTGGACGAGGTGTGCCGCGAGGTCCGGCGGGGTACGATACTGTTCGAGGTCGACCCGCGGGTCGTCGAAGCCCGCCACCACCCCCAGCTGCTGGGTGAGCTGGCTCTTCGTGCTCACGGGCACCACCCGGCTGTCATGGGAGTGAATACGCTGGACGCATACAAAAATCTGTCCTGATGCGCCCCGTTAATCCGGTCTACCAGGTACCGTGGAAGGTATCGAAGGAGAGCTCCTCCAGCGGCTTTTCGCCGATGGCGATCCGGTACTCGCCGGGGGTGAGCATCGGGCTGTGGAACTGCGGGCCGTCGTCGGTGGTGATCCGGGGACAGCCAGTGTTGACGTAGGCGTCGAGCCCGAAGTTCCGCAGGCGGTCGGGCGTGACCTCGTCCATCGTGATCAGGTAGGCGTCCTCGTTGTCGTCGACGATCTCCTGGGCCTGGTCCCACCGGCCCTGACCGATCTTGGTGCAGAAGATGACGCCCCACTCCTCGGCATCCATGGCCTTGTGGACGGTGGCGTACCGTTCCTTGAGGAACTGGTCGGGGTCCGCGACCGAGAGGCTGTTGTTGACGGGGTCGGCGATGACGACGTGCTTGTCGGGGTGTTCCATCGCCAGCCCGAGCGGGTGGAACTTCCCGCCGCCGACATACAGGACCTGGTCGGCGTCGACATCCGCCGAGGCGTAGTTACAGCCCAGCACCTGCCCCTCGTGGGTCAGCCGCTCGTCGCCCCGCCGGGTGTGGACCGTGTACCCCTCACCTTCGAGGTGCTCGCGCATCTCGTCGAACCTGTTCATGTGCTGGGCGGTCGTCACCAGCCCCACGTCGGGGTCCTCGCCGGGGGTCGCCAGCTCCTCCGCGATGGCCCGCTCGACGATCGGCTCGACCTCGACGTTCGAGAACAGCGGGACGTAGATGATCTTCTCCGATTCCTTCATCGGGGAGTGGCCGAAGTGGACGAACACGTCGGTCCGCCGCATGAGGTAGGTGTCGAGGTCACAGGCCCCGTAACACGGCTGTCCCGAGATGAGAACCGTGACGCGGTCGGGCAGCAACTCACGGAGGTCGTCGGCCACGCCGGAGCTTCGGCGTTTAAGGCCCTCCGGGAACTGCAGACCGACTGTAT
>JAZKSZ010000177.1:0-4752 GCA_036625795.1 Haloarculaceae archaeon | reverse complement strand
CCACGAGCAGGCTCTCCAGCCCGACCAGCGTGCTGTTGTACAGCTCGGCACCGCCCGTCGCCGTGCTCAACACGGCGATGTGCGTGAACAGGTAGCCGACGAGCACCCAGCCGGTGAACTTGTGGAAGATCCACGCCCACATCCCGGCCGAGAACTCCCGCCACCGCCCGAAGTCCTCGACGGTGCCTCTGTCTAGCGTGCTCATACTCCGGGCGAAGGACCGGGTGTAGTTAGAAGTTTCTACACGGGGGCGCCGGTTTTCGACCCGGTTCCGGCCGAAGATATTCGAGCGCACACGGCGCGGCCGCTCTCGGGGCAGGGAATCAAAAACCGACGGGAGCGCGTCAGTCAGCCGACGTCAGCCGCCGGACTCCTCTTCGACCCACTGCTCGAAGCCCTCCTGACTCCGGACGTCGACCGTCCCGAGCATGTTGGAGTGACCGGCGCCGCAGTACTCCGCACAGTAGAGCTGGTATTTCCCCTCGTTGTTGGCCTGCGTGAGCAGAGTGTTCCACTGCCCGGGGAAGGCGTCCTGTTTCAGTCCCATGTCGGGCGCGTGGAAGGCGTGCAGCCAGTCTTTGGAGGTGATGTTCAGCTCCACCGGTCTGTCGGTCGGCATCACCAGCGTGTTGCTGTTGGTGAAGCTGGTGGCCGACTCGTTGCCGGTGATCTCGCGGACCGTCTCGTTGGGGTACTCGAAGCTCCAGAAGTACTTCTGGGCGACGACCTTGATCTCGACTGGCTCCTGCTGGGAGTCAAGCGCCTGGTCGGACTGTGCGGTGACGTAAGGGCTCGCCATTGTCATGTACGCGGCGATCCCAACAGCGATGAGGATGACAGCGGTTGCGACCGTCCAGCCGATCTCCAGGCTGCGGTTTTCCGGTGTCGGCTTTGCCTGCTCGCTTTTCCGGTACTTCCAGACAGTGTAGATGAGGATACCCTCGACCAGCACCGCGATTGGGATCCCGACGACCAACAGGAGGTCGTTGAGGTCGTTGATGAGGGCCTCCGTCGTCGTGTCGGCCCCGGCTTGGGCGGCCACGGGGTCGACGAGCACGGCGAGACCGACCACCGCGACCAACGCGGCAGGTCCGACGCGGCGAAGTTCCATTGTGAGCGAGGCTTAGGAACTGCCCCGTAAATAACTGGTGTATTTTCCGTTCGGGGGCCGCGAACCCACGGCAGAAACGGCTGTCGGCTGGGAGCCGACGGTCAGTGCTCCCGGCGGAGCGCGCCCGCCGCGAGCAGCGAGAGCAGCGCCACCAGCGCCGTCACGACCGTGTAGCCCGGACTGCCGGCGCCGGGCGTCGTTGCGGGCTCGTCGGTGCCGTCGGACCCGCTGTCCTCGCCAGGAGTCCCGCCGCCCGCCGTCGCGGTGTCGGTCGCCGTCCCCTCGCCGCCGGTGTCCGTCGGCGTCCCGCTCTCGCTGTCGGCCTCACAGGTCGGATACGACGGCAGTTCGGCGTTCTCGACGTTCGCCGCCGCGTAGGCCTCGGGGTGGAAGGCCTGGGCCATCGTCTTCAGCGGCTCCGTGTTCCGCGGGCCGGGCTGGTTCATGAAGTCGTCGTTGACCCGCAGGACCTGACCCTCCTGGACCGCGGTGGTCCCGTTTATCGCATCGGTTTTGGGCAGTTCGCGACCCTCTGGAACGATGATCCACTCGGGGTCCTCCGCGACGACCGTCTCGCCACTGACGACGCTGTACCCGCCCTGGAGCTCGCCGGCGACGTTGTTCCCGCCGGCCGCGGCGATCAGCTCGCCGATGAAGGTGTTCGACCCCGCGGCGAAGCCGCTCGGGCCGAGCAGGTAGAGCACCCGCGGATTCTGCTCGTCGGCGACCGCTCCCCGGATGGCCTCGACAGTCGCCTCCATCTCGGCGGCCCGCCGGGAGGCGTTGTCGTACTCGCCGACCAGCAGCCCCGTCGTCCGGGTCTTCTCGTAGACGTAGTCCAGCGAGTTCGCCTGCCGGAAGTGGTAGACCGTCAGCCCCGACTGCCGGAGGCTCTCGACGGTCTCGTTCGGCGCGAGCAGCGCGTTCGGCGCCAGCACCAGGTCCGGCTCGAGCGCGACGACCTGCTCCTGGACCACGCTGCCGTCCTCGGCGAGGACGCCCGTCCGCTCCGTCGAGCCGTTCAGATAGGCCGTGTACGGCTGGACCGGCATCCCGACGACCTTCTCCCGGGCGCCGACCTCCCACATCGTCTGTGCGGCGCTGGCCTGCAGCGCCACGACCCGGTCGGGTTCCTCCTCGACGGTCACCGTCTGGCCCGTCGCGTCGGTCACCGAGACCGGGAACTCGCAGTCGACGCCGCCCTGCTGTGAGACCGGCGCGTCGCCGGCTGCCTGTACGACTCCGCCCGCCGTCGCCCCGCCCGCGGCCGCTGGCACCAGCAGTGCCAGCGCCACCAGCGCGACCAGTATGCGGCGCATACCCACCCGGTCGGACTTATGCAACAAATATTTGGCTAAAGCAATCGGAGTTGCTCAACGATGCGGACGACTGCTCGCGCCGCCGCCTGGTCGGCCGGGTTACTCGGCGCGCTGTGTGTCGCGGTCGTCGGGAGCGCGATGGTCGGTCCCGTCACGCTCGCGCCGGGGACGGTCGCCAGGGCCAGCCTGAACGCGGTCGGGATACCGACGGGTGTCGACCTCAGCACTGCCGCGACGGGCGTGGGTACCTTCAGCATGCCGTTCCCGACCGTCGACCTGCAGTACACCTACCCCTTCGACTTCCGGGTCCCCAAGAGCGCGGAGACGATCGTCCGGACCCTGCGGTTGCCCCGGATCGCGCTGGCGGCCGTCGTGGGGTTCTCGCTGGCGGCCGCCGGCACCGTCATGCAGGGCTTCTTCCGGAATCCGATGGCCGACCCCTCGATCATCGGCGTCTCCTCCGGCGCCGCGGTCGGCGCGGTCGCGACCATCGCACTGCCGCTCTCGCTACCCTTCGGGCTCCAGACCGCCGCCTTCGTCGGCGCGCTCGTCACCGCCTTCGCGGTCTACCTGATCGCGAGCGAGGGTGGCCGGACCCCCGTCGCCACGCTGTTACTCGCCGGCGTCGCCGTCCAGACGCTCCTTGGCGCGGTCATCTCCTACCTCCTGCTCCAGTCCGGCGACAGCCTCGAACAGGCCGTCCTCTGGCTGATGGGGCACCTCCACAACAGCACCTGGGGTGAGGTGGGCGCGACGCTGCCGGTCGCCGTGCTCGGCTTCGCCCTCCTGCTCACGTACGCACGCGAGATGAACACGCTCCTGCTGGGCGAGGAGGACGCCCACACGCTCGGCGTCGAGGTCGAGCGGACCAAGCGGCTGCTGCTTGCGGCCGCCAGCGTCGTCACCGCCGCCGGGGTCGCCGTGGCGGGCGTCATCGGCTTCGTCGGCCTCGTGGTCCCTCACATCATGCGGTTGCTCGTCGGCCCCGACCACCGCGTACTCCTGCCGGCCAGCGCGCTGGGCGGGGCGACCTTCCTCGTGCTCGCGGACACGCTCGCCCGCGCCGGCCCCGAACAGCTCCCGGTCGGTATCGTGACCGCCGCCATCGGCGCCCCCTTCTTCCTCTACTTGCTGCGCAAGCGGGAGGTGCATGCACTGTGATCCGCGTCGATGGCGTCGAACTCGCGCTCGGGGGGGCCGACGTACTGGACGGCGTCGACCTCCGCGTCGGCGAAGGGGAGTTCGTCGGCCTCGTCGGCCCCAACGGTGCGGGCAAGACCACGCTACTGCGGTGCATCAACGGGGTGCTCGAGCCCGACGGCGGGACCGTCACCGTGGACGGCCGGCGGGTCGGCGAGACGCCCGCCGACGCCGTCAGCCGGCTGGTGGCCACGGTGCCACAGGACGGCTCGGTCGCCTTCGATTTCCCCGTGGAGCGGGTCGTCGAGATGGGGCGGACGCCACACCGCTCCCGGCTGGACTGGTCGGACGGCAGCGACGCCGTCGAGCGGGCGATGGACCGGACCGGGGTGGCCCGCTTCCGGGGCCGCGACGTCGGCTCACTCAGCGGCGGCGAACGCCGCC
Organism: Haloarculaceae archaeon; assembly: GCA_036625795.1. Classification (GTDB taxonomy): domain Archaea; phylum Halobacteriota; class Halobacteria; order Halobacteriales; family Haloarculaceae; genus Salinirussus. The sequence continues at coordinate 738 of JAZKSZ010000177.1, read as the reverse complement.
GGGTGTTGCTCGCCCGCGCACTCGCCCAGGAGACGCCGGCCCTGTTGCTCGACGAGCCCACCGCCAGCCTCGACATCGACCACCAGGTCCGGATGCTCGGGCTCGTCGCCGACCTCGTGAGCGAGGGTCGGACCGCGCTGGCGGCCATCCACGACCTCGAGCTGGCGGCTCGCTTCTGTGACCGGGTCTGCCTGCTCTCGGGCGGGAAGATCCGCGCCGCCGGGCCGCCCGCGGAGGTGCTCACTGCAGACGCCCTCGAGGCCGTCTTCGGGACGGACGCTGCCGTGGGGGTCGACCCCGCCACCGGGACACCCACGGTGACGGCGCTCCGGGACCGCCCCGGGCGGGACCTGCGTGTCCACGTCGCCGGCGGCGGCCGGGCGGCTGCCCGTGCGGTGACCAACCTGTGGCAGGCTGGCTGTGCCGTGAGTCTCGGGCCCGTGCCGGCGGGTGACGTCGCCGCGGAGACCGCCCGCGGGCTCGACTGTCCGGTCGTCACCGTCCCCGCCTTCGGCGACCCGGCGGCCGCCGCCGTGACGGCGGACGTCGACCGGCTGCTCGGGCGTGCCGACGTCTGTGTCGACACCGGCGGCCCGGGCAGCGCGGTGGCCCGCGAGCGGGCGGAAACAGAGGGCGACCGGGGGGACCCGGCCCGCGTCGTGACTGTCACGGAAGGCGAGGACCCGGTCGGGGCGGTCCTGGAGCGGGGGGACGGTGACAGGGCCGAGGACGGGAGCG
>JAZKSZ010000176.1:0-4760 GCA_036625795.1 Haloarculaceae archaeon | reverse complement strand
CCGCCCTGGAGATAAGCGAGGGGGTGCTCCGGGGGATCGCGACCCACCCGGTCGTCGCGGAGGCCGTCCGCGAGAGCGACGAGGTGATCGTCCGCCGCGAGGTCGGGGCGGGCGCGGAACTCGACGGCGCGACGCTGGGTGAACTGACGGTCAAGACCCAAACGGGGATGCGGATCATCGCGGTCCGGCGGACCGACCCCGGGGCCGACGAGTCCTGGGTACTCTCGCCCGGTCCCGAGACCCGCCTCGAGGCCGGCGACGTCGTCCTCGCCAAGGGGCCCCGCGGCGGTGTCGACCGGCTGGGGGGGTTACTGTAGCTCCCGGGAGAGCCGGTAAGCCCGGTAGGCCAAAAGCAGGACCGTCGCCAGGCCGCCCAGCGCCATCGCCAGCACGAACGCGAGGGCGCCGTAGTAGACCGGCGAGCGGGTGGTCGCGCCGGGCAACACTACGAAGAAGACGAAGATGGCGGCGGTGACGGCGACGCCGACGGCAAAGCCCACCAGCGCGTTCCGGCGGGCGTCGAGCGCCTCGAGCAGCCGGCCCGGGCCCGTCTCGTTTTCGCTCACACGCACAGTAGGGGCGGGCGTCACTAAGCCGCGTCGGTTGTGACCGCCACCAGGCCGCGTCGGTCCCACCGCAGAGCCGGCGGCCGCGGACCCGCTGGCCGGGACAGCCGGGTGCGGATTGCGCCAATCGAACCGCTAAAGAAGGTGGGGGCCCCCGTGCCGGTAATGACGAGTCTGGGTTCGGCGCAGGCCGCCGCCGGGGAGGTCGACACTGGCCGGCTCCCCATCGGCGAGACGCGCGACGGGACGGCGGTCGGCCTGCCCGTCGCCGTCGTCAACGGGGCCCGGGACGGGCCGACGCTCTACCTGCAGGCCGGCAGCGACGGCGACGAGCTCAACGGCGTGGGCGTCATCCAGCGGGTCATCCCCCGGCTCGACCCCGCGGAACTCACGGGGACGGTGCTGGTGGTCGGCGTCGCCAACTACCACGCCTTCCAGGTGGCCGAGCACCGCAACCCCATCGACGACACCAAGCTCAACCGCGCCTATCCCGGGGACAGCGACGGCAGCTCCTCCGAGCGGGTCGCGGCGGCCACCTTCGACGCCGCGACGCGGGCCGACCTCGCGCTGGACCTGCACCAGGGGTCGACCTCCCGGATGATCGAGGAGGTGCGGGTGCGGTGTGGCTCCCGACACCGGCTCCACGAGGAGTGTCTCGAACTCGCCAAGGTCTTCGGCTGTGGCTACGTGCTCGACCAGCGGGGCCCGGACGGCCAGCTCGCCCGCGCCGCCCCCGACGAGAGTGTGCCGACGGTCGACCCCGAACTCGGCGGCTCGGTCGGCTGGGACGAGCAGGCCATCCGGAAGGGCGTCGAGGGCGTGTTCAACGTGCTGCGGTACTACGGCTTTCTGGATGGCAGTGTCACCACCGAGCGCCAGACCCGTGCCAACGGCTTCGAGCAGTACGGCGCCCCCGCCGGCGGGCTCGTGGACGTCGCGGTCGACCTCGGCGAGCGGGTCTCCCGTGGGCAGACGCTCTTTACCGTCACGGACGTCTTCGGCTCGGAGAAGGCGGAGGTGACCGCCGACTCCAGCGGCGTCTTCTGGCGGACCCGCCGGCTCCCCCAGGTCGCCACCGGGGAGTACGTCTGCTCGGTGGGGACCGACGTGGACACGTTCTGAGGTGGCCGGGGCCGAAACCGGCTGCTCGGACGTGGACTTAAGTGCGCCGCCGGGCCAGATCACCGCATGGAGACGCTGCTTCTCGACCCGGCGGACGTGACCGAGAGCGCCTCGATGGCCCGGATCATCGACGCCGTCGAGGGGGCCTTCGCCGCCGACGCCCGCGGCGACACGCAGATGCCCGCCAAGTCCTACATCGACCTCCCCCAGCACGACGGCGACTTCCGGTCGATGCCCGCCTACATCGACGCCGGCGACTGGGAGGCCGCGGGCGTCAAGTGGGTGAACTCCCACCCGGAAAACACGGACCGCCACGACCTGCCGACCGTCATGGGCACCATGATTTACTCCGACCCCGCGACCGCGTTCCCGCTGGCGCTGCTGGACGGGACGAGGCTGACCCGGCTGCGGACGGGGGCTGCCGCCGCGGTCGCGACCCGATATCTCGCCCGCGAAGACGCCACCTCGCTGGGCTTGGTGGGGGCGGGGACCCAGGCGCACAGTCAGCTCGAGGCAGTCGCCCAGGTTCGGGGGATCGAACGGGTGGTCGTCGCCGACCGCGACCCCGACGCGGTCGCGGAGTTCAGGGAACGCTACGGGGGGACGTACGACGTCCGGGAGGGGACCATCGACGAGGCCGCCGCCTGCGACGTCGTCTCGACGACCACGCCCGTCCGCGAGCCCATCGTCACCAGCGTCGGCGAGCACACCCACGTCAACGCGATGGGGGCCGACGCCGAGGGGAAACACGAGGTCGCCGACAGCGTGCTCGCCAACGCGAAGCTCGTCATCGACGACTACGACCAGTGCACCCACTCCGGGGAGATCAACGTCCCCTGGAGCCAGGGCGTGCTCGAGGAGGACGACATTCACGCCGAACTCGCGGAGGTGGTCAGCGGGCAGGCCGCCGGCCGCGAGGCCGGCGACGGCGTCACCGTCTTCGACTCGACGGGGCTGGCGATCCAGGACGTCGCCGCCGCCCACGTCGTCTACGAGCGGGCCCGCGAGAACGGGGTCGGCACCGACTTCGCGCTGGTGGGCACCGACACCTGACCGGCGGCGTCACGCCGGTCTGTCGCGAGGGCCATCTCGGGACCGGTGACGGTCGGCCAAGGGAAAGGTATAGCACCGTCGGTATCCCAACAGGTGACACATGAGTACCGGAAGCGGAGCGCAACGCGAGCAGGGGTTCGACCACGCCGAGGTCGAGCCCAAGTGGCAGCGCGTCTGGGACGACGAGGAGGTGTTCCGGATCGAGGACGACGCCGAGGACCCCGCCTACGTGCTGGCGATGTTCCCCTACCCCTCCGGGGAGATGCACATGGGCCACGTCCGCAACTACACGATCACGGACGCCTACGCCCGCTACAAGCGGATGCAGGGAGAGTCGGTGCTGCACCCGATGGGGTGGGACTCGTTCGGCCTGCCCGCCGAGAACGCCGCCAACGAGCGCGACGTCGACCCCCGGGGGTGGACGATGGACTGCATCCAGAATATCAAAGACCAGATGGAGCTGATGGGGCTGGGCTTCGACTGGGAGCGGGAAGTGACGACCTGCGAGCCCGACTACTTCCGGTGGAACCAGTGGTTTTTCAACCGGTTCCGGGAGGCGGGGCTGGTCGAACGCACGGCCACCGAGCTGAACTGGTGTCCGGACTGCGAGACGGTGCTGGCCGACGAACAGGTCGAAGGCGACGAGGAGCGGTGCTGGCGGTGTGACACGCCGATCGAGCGCCGGGAGCTCGACCAGTGGTTCTTCACGATCACCGACTACGCCGACGAGCTCTACGACGCACTGGACGGGATGGACGGCTGGCCGGAGAACGTCCGGGAGATGCAGCGCAACTGGATCGGCAAACAGGAGGGGGCAAGTGTGGGCTTCGAGCTGACGACCGGCGACGAGGTGGACATCTTCACCACCCGGCTCGACACCATCCACGGGGCCACCTTCTTCGCCCTCGCGCCCGGCCACGAGGTGGCACAACGACTCGCCGAGGACGACGAGGATATCGCGGCGTACGTCCACCGCGCCGAGCACACCGAGGAGGAACTGCCCCAGACCTCCGGGGTGTTCACCGGCGAGTACGCCACCAATCCAGCGACCGGCGAAGAGATCCCCGTCTACGTGGCCGACTACGTGCTGGAGGACATCGGGACCGGCGCGCTCTACGCGGTGCCGGCCCACGACGACCGGGACCACGCCTTCGCCGAGGAACACGACATCGAGGTCCGGCAGGTCGTCGAGCCCGCCCCCGACGCCGACGTCGACCCCGAGGCGGTGGATGTCCAGGAGGAAGCCTACACCGAAGACGGGATCCTCGACCTCTCCGAGGTCGAGGGCTCGTCGGACGAGCACGGCGAGTCCGACGGTGTACTCGTCAACAGCGGCGAGTACGACGGCCTGACCAGTTCGGAGGCACGCGACCGGTTCGTCGAGGACCTCGACGGCGAGCACCGGACGGTCCACAGCCTGCAGGACTGGTGTATCTCCCGGCAGCGCTACTGGGGGACGCCGATCCCGCTCGTGGAGTGTCCGGACTGTGGGTACGTGTCGGTGCCCGACGAGGAGCTGCCCGTCGAGCTCCCTGAGTTCATCCAGACCGCCGGCAACCCGCTTGACGCCGCCACGGAGTGGAAGGAGACGACCTGCCCCGACTGTGGCGGCCCCGCCCAGCGGGAGACGGACACGATGGACACCTTCGTCGACTCCTCGTGGTACTTCCTGCGGTACGTCTCGCCGGACCTCGACGACGCTCCGTTCGACACCGAGCAGGCGAGCGACTGGATGCCCGTCGACCAGTACGTCGGCGGCATCGAGCACGCCACGATGCACCTGATCTACTCCCGGTTTTTCACGAAGGTGCTCGCGGACCTGGACATGCTCGAGGGCGTCGAGGAGCCCTTCGAGAACCTGCTCACCCAGGGGATGGTCCGCAAGGGCGGCACGGCGATGAGCTCCTCGACGGGGAACGTCGTCTCGCCGCGACCCTTCGTCGAGGAGTACGGCGCCGACACCGCCAGGCTGTTCATGATGAACGCCGCCCAGCCCGAGAAGGACTTCGACTGGACCGA
>JAZKSZ010000175.1:0-4766 GCA_036625795.1 Haloarculaceae archaeon | reverse complement strand
CGGGGTCCGACCCGGAATCGGTCGAGCACGCGGAGGCCGGCGAGGGGGATCCGACAGGCGAAGGGGAGGCGAGTGGGGACGCCACACGGGTCGACCCGGAGGGCGTCGAGCCGGCGACGACCACCTACGCCGCCGGCGCGGGGGAGTGTGCGGCCTGTGGCGAGGCTGTCCGGGAACGCTGGCGCGGCGAGGCGGGGCTGGTCTGTCCGGCGTGCAAGGAGTGGTAACCCCGTACAGATGTCGACGCGGCACGGGGGCAAGCGGTGTCTGTGAGGGTCGCACACAGGCAGTATCCTTACTAACCCTGACGCCCAAACGAGTGTAGCACTCTCCCGTGCGAGCGGCGGGCGGCAGCCGCCACCGACCCGGGCGCTCGCCACGGTCGCACACCCATGACAGACACCGATACGGACACGGAGCACGACGCCGAGCAGGGAGACGGCCCGGGACCGACAGCTGGCCGGGGGGTCGAGGCGGCCAGCGCGGTCGTCGCCGACGTCGTCGAGAACGTCGAGCGCGTCATCGTCGGCCACCACGACGAGGTCGAGCACATCATGACGGGGCTGCTGGGCCGGGGACACATCCTGCTCGAGGACGTCCCCGGCGTGGGCAAGACGATGCTCGCTCGCGCTGTCGCGGAATCCTTCGACGGGACGTTCAAGCGCGTCCAGTTCACCCCCGACCTGCTTCCCTCGGACGTCACCGGCGTCAACGTCTACAACCAGAAGACCAACGACTTCGAGTTCCGGCCCGGCCCCATCTTCGGCAACGTGGTCCTGGGTGACGAGATCAACCGCGCCCCGCCCAAGACCCAGTCGGCGCTGCTGGAGGCCATGGAGGAGGAACAGGTGACCGTCGACGGGGAGACCCACACGGTCCCCGACCCGTTCACCGTGATCGCGACCCAGAACACCGTCGAGGGCGACCGCGCCTACGACCTCCCGCTGGCGGAGGTCGACCGCTTCATGAAGAAACTCCACCTCGGCTACCCCGAGGAAGACGAGGAGGTCGAACTGCTGGACCGGGTGGTCGGTCACCACCCCATCGATGACCTGGCGGCGGTGGCCACGCTCGCGGACCTGTCCGCGGCCCGGAAGACGGCCGCGGGCGTCACCGTCGCCTCGCAGGTCCGGGAGTACGCCACCCGGCTCGCGGGATACACCCGCGAACACGCCGCCATCGGGGTCAGCCCCCGGGGCAGTATCGCGCTGTTGCGCGCCGCCCAGGGCCGTGCCGTGCTCGACGGCCGTGACTACATCATCCCCGACGACATCCAGGTGGAGGCCGAGGCGGTGCTCGCACACCGGATACGGACCGACGCCGACCACACCGGGCGGGGGCTCGTCGCCGACGCGTTGGAGCGGGTCCCCGTCGAGTAGCATGCGACTGACACTCCGCGGGTGGGGCGTGGTCTGTGTCGTCGGCCTCGCGGCGCTCTTCGCCACGCTCTCGGGCGCCCGTGCGCTCAACGCCGTCGCCGCCCCGCTGGTCGTCGCGCTCGGGGTCGGCGCGCTCCAGCTCTCCCGGGCCGGCACGCCGACGGTCTCCGTCGACCCGATACGTCCCGGTTTCCCCGACCAGACCCGCCAGCTCCGGGTCCAGCTCGAGGGTGGTGCGCTGGCGCGGGTCCGGGTCCCGCTGCCCGACGGGCTGGCCGGGGCGGCCATCGACGCGACGGTCGACATGCCCTGCACCCTCGAACGGACCGTCACGCTCCGGAAACGTGGCGTCCACCACTTCTCCCGGGTCGGCGTCGTCCAGCGGGGCCCGCTGGGGCTGGTGGCCCGCGGCGTCGAGGCGCCGGTCCCCGGCGAGGTAGTCGTCTACCCGCGCCGCTACACCGTCACGGGCGCGACGCTGTCCTCGCTGCTCTCGGAGGACGCGGTCGCCGAGCGCCAGGAGTTCGACCGCCTGCGGGAGTACGTCCCCGGCGACCCGCTGCGGGACGTCCACTGGAAGTCGAGCGCCAAGCGCGACGAGTTTCTCGTCATGGAGTTCGCCTCCGGGAAGACCGACGAGACCGTCGAGGTCGTCGCCAGCGCCACGGCGGACAACGCCGACGATATGGCCAGCGCCGCCGCCACCGTCGCCGGGCTCGCGCTCGACGCGAACCGCCCGGTGTCGGTGGCCGTCCCGGACGGCGATATCCCGGCCGGGAAAGGCGAGAGCCACCGGGAGAACGTCCTCCGGCTGCTCGCCGAGACCGGGGACGGGTCGCTGCCGGACTACCGCCACGAGGCGGCCGACGTCTCGATACGGGCGACCGACCGCGGGACGACAGTCCGGGTCGGCGACCGGCGCCACGACTTCGCGGCGATCGCCGCCGAGCGGGTCGCCGAGGGGGTGACGCCCGCGTGAGCAGCGGGCCCCGACGGGAGCCGGCGTCGGCGGGGACGCGAACCCCGTGGCTCGACCGGGCCACCGGCTGGCTGTGGTCCTCGCGGGCACTCGCGCTCGCCGGGATAGCCGGCCTGCTGTTCTCGTTTCTGAGTATTCTCTACGGCGTGGTGTCGGTGACCGGCGGGGAGGGACCCTTCCTGGCGCTGGTCGCGGGGACGGCGCTGGTGGCCGCCCCCGTCTCCCGGTGGCTGCGCGTCAGGACGGTCGCGTGGCTCGCCCTCTTCCTGCTCGTCGGTGGCCTGACCGTCTACCTCCTCTCGCTGCCCCGGACGCCGACCCCGGGGCCGCTGGTCGCGAGTGTCCTCGAGTTGCTGACCGGGCGGTCGGTCTACCGGATCAGACAGACCGAGCTGTGGGTGCTGGCGGTCACGCCGGGGCCGGTCTTCCTGACTGTCTACCTCGCCCTCCGGGAGTGGTATGCAAGCGCCGTCACCGCCGGCGGGCTCGTGCTCGGCTTTCTCGTGCTCACGGGCGACGCCGGGGCGACGGTCGCCCTGCTGGGCGTGGTCGCCGGCGTCGCCGCCATCGGCTTCGGCGACTTCGCCCGCACGACGGACGCCGCCACGGCCGGGAACGGAGACCGTGGGGCCAGCGCGGGCGGTGGTGAGGGCAGCGGTGAGGGCGTCGACCGGGGACGGCGGACGCTGTTGATGGAGCTCGCGGGGATGGTGGTCGTCTCGCAGACGGTCAACCTCTTCCCGACGGGGGAGGCGACACCGCTGTCGCTGACCGGCGGCGGCGAGCGGACCGTCGAGGCGTCGCTTCTGACCGCCGACTCCCGCCTGGAGGTGCTCGGCTCGATCAGCCTCTCCCCGGAGGTCCGCTTTACCGTCCAGACGCCGGTCACGACCTACTGGCGGGTGGGCAGCTACGACTTCTACACCGGTGACGGGTGGGTCAGAGACGGCGACAGCCGGCCGTACTCGCGCCGGCTGTCCTCGCCCCCCGGCCCGACGGCGACCGTCACCCAGGAGTACACCGTCGAGTCGGAGATGTCGGTGATGCCCGCGGCGTGGCGGCCGGTCAGCGTGGGCGACTCCACGGCCCCGCGCACCCGCGTCACCGAGGCGGGGGGCCTCCAGCCGGCGACGGCGTTCACCGACGGCGACACCTACACCGTCACGAGCGAGGTTCCCCGACCCGACGCGGCCCGGCTGGCGTCGGCCGGGACCGACTATCCCGAGCGGGTCCGCCAGCGCTACACCCAGCTGCCGGCGGACACGCCCGACCGGGTCGCCGAGCGGACCGCCCGGCTGGCAGCCGAGGCCGAGAACCCCTACGAGGTCGCCCGGACGGTCGAGGCCTGGCTCGAGGACAACAGGGAGTACTCGCTCGACGTCGACCGGCCGGACGGGAACATCGCCGACAGCTTCCTCTTCGAGATGGAGGAGGGGTACTGCACCTACTACGCGACGACGATGGTGACGATGCTGCGGACACAGGGGATCCCTGCCCGCTTCACCGTCGGCTACACGCCGGGCGAGACGTCGGGCAGGAACCGGCGGGTGGTGCGGGGCTTCGACTCCCACGCCTGGGTCGAGGTGTACTTCCCCGACACCGGCTGGGTCCGGTTCGACCCGACGCCGGCAACCCCCCGACGCGAGGCCGAACGGCAGCGCCTCTCCCGGGCCCGGGCCAACGAGGAGGAGGACGTCGAACCCGACCGGACCCCCACCCCGACCACGACGACGCCGGACGGGACGAACGACACCGGCGGCGGGACCGTCTCGACGCCGACGGTCACCGTCGACGTCGACGTCGGCGACCTCCAGCCGGAGACGCCGACCCCGGAGGGCGGCGGGGGCGGGTTCGAGCTGCCCGACCCACCCTCGCGGGAGGAGGTGTTGCTCGGGCTCGTGGTGGTCGGCGGGGCCGCCGCCGGGCTCAGACAGGCCGGACTCTCCCGCCGGATGTCGCTGTGGGCCCGGGACCGGTTCGGGGGCGACGACGACCCCGAGGCGACCATCGAGCGGGCGTTCGCCCGACTCGAACTGACCCTCGAGGAGGAACACCGGGCCCGGAAGCCCGGCGAGACGGTCCGGGCGTACCTCGCGGACGTCGACGCCGGGCCGCGTGCGCGCCGACTCGCGGCCATCCGCGAGCGTGCCCGCTACCGCGGGGAAGCGACCGAGGGACTGGCCGCCGAGGCCAGAGACCTCCTCGCAGACATCCGGCAGGGGCCGGAGACGGCCGACGGCGACGCTGACGGCGAGGACGGCGCGACGGGCGGTGAGACGCCCGTGTCCGGGAGTTGAGAGTCCCGACAGTGTTTAATAGGTCCGTTTCGTAGGCTCGGCTGTAATGTCGGAAGTCTGCTCGACGTGCGGGCTACCCGAGGAGCTCTGTGTCTGCGAGGACGTCGCCAA
>JAZKSZ010000174.1:0-4830 GCA_036625795.1 Haloarculaceae archaeon | reverse complement strand
GCACCTCCGAGGACCGCGTCCGCGAGCTGCTCCAGCAACACAAGATGATGGAGCGCACCCTCAACCAGTTCCAGGGGATGGGCGACGCCGACATGGAGCGGATGATGCAACAGATGCAGGGCGGCGGCGGCCCCGGCGGCCCGGGTGGCCCCGGCGGCATGGGCGGCATGGGCGGTGGCGGCGGTCCCTTCGGCGACTGACTGTGCTTCGCCGCTACGACGACTGCTCCGGAGCGTTCGCCTCGTTGTAGGCGTCGACGACCGCCGCGAGCGCCTCGCTCTCGACGTCCTCGTGCTCGATTGACAGCGGGGAGACGCTGACCTCCCCGTCGACCAGCGCCCGCCGGTCGGTCCCGACCGGGTACCGGTCGCGCTGGTGGTCGGTGGGCGGGAACGGGTTCTCGAAGCCGACCGTGCCCGGCCAGACCGCGTCGTGCATCCGGACCAGCGTCCCCCCCTCGTCCGGGTCGACCTCCCCGTCCCGGCCCAGCGCCTCGACGGCCTCGACCGCCGCCGGATCGGCGTCGTGTTCGACGTGGAGGTCGTAGTCGGGATAGGGGGTCGTCCGGCGCATCCGCGGCTCGGCGACGTCCAGCGGGACGTTGACGTTCAGCAGCGTCCCCGGCGCGAACAGCCCGGCCTCGCGGGCGCGCCGGCAGACCTCGGCAGTCACCCGGGCCGGCCGCCCGAAGTCGTAGGCCTCCGGCGGGTCGGGGAAGAAGTCCTCGTGGTGGTACGCGGAGACCGCGACCGCGGGCGTCCCGAGGAAGGCCGCCTCGATGCCGGCGCCGACCGTTCCCGAGCGGCCGGTGACGTAGTTGCCCGCGTTGGGGCCGTGGTTGCAGCCCGAGACGACCAGGTCGAAGTCGGTGTCGAGCCCGCGCAGCCCGTAGGCCACGCAGTCGGCGGGCGTGCCGGTCAGCGTGTACCCCCAGGGGTGCTCGCGGCGGAGGACCGCGTGCGAGCGGGTCCGGCCGACCCCGCTCTGGTTCTCCGCGGGGGCGACGACGGTCACGTCGCCGACGGCGGTCAACTCCTCGTAGAGGCCGGCCAGCCCGGCAGCGTCGACCCCGTCGTCGTTCGTCAGCAGAATATCCATGGGCGGGGATCGCCGGTGCCCGGATGAAACGGTTGTGAAACGCAGCCGAGGGCGGCCGGTCGAGTGTCTGACCCTTTTTATGCCGGGCGCCTGTGAGAGGTGACGATGAGCGTCCGCGAGGCCGCCCGCGAGGCCTACCGCGAGGGGCTGCCCGCACTCGCGGCCAGCGTCCTCGGTGGATTGCTCGCCGGCGTCGTGCTCGGGGGCATGCGCGGTGATTTCGCCCGGGTCGACGGCCTGCTCGTGCTCGTGCCCGCGCTGCTGGCCACCCGCGGGAACGTCTACGGCTCGCTGGGCGCGCGGGTCGCCACCGGCCTCCACCAGGGGCTGGTCGAGCCCCGGGTGGGCGCTGACCGCCGGCTCGGGGGTGCGGTCGCCGCGGCCCTGCTCAACGGCCTCCTGGCGAGCGCCTTCGCGGCAACCGCCACCTTCCTCATCCTCTCGGGGCTGGGGCGGGCAGTCGCGCCGGTCTGGACCCTGGTCGCAATTGCCCTGCTCGCGGGGCTGCTGTCCGGAGTCGTCCTCGCGGCCGCGGTCGTCCTCGTGGTGTTTGCGGGCTACCGGCGGGGGTACAACCCCGACACGCTCGTGGGACCGATCGTGACGACCGCCGGCGACGTCTTCGGCGTCGCCTTCCTGTTGCTCGCGGTCCGGACCGTCCTCCTCGTGGGGGGTGGGTAGATGGCTACCGACTGGCGCGTCGGGGCGATCACCCGCGCGATGCTGCCCGTCCTGCTCGCACTGACGCTCGTGGAGGTGGGGAGCGGCCTGGTGCTCGGGAGCTTCGAAGACCAGCTGCTGGCCTCGCCCTCGCTGCTCGTGCTCGTTCCGGTCACCATCGGGACGGCGGGCAACCTCGGGAGCGTCCTGGCCGCGCGGCTCTCGACGGCGGTCCACCTCGGGACCGTGACGTTCGAGCCCGGCGACGAGACGCTGGCGGGCAACGCCCTCGCCACGGTCGCGCTGGCGCTGACGGTGTTCCCCGCCGTCGGCCTCGGTGCCTGGGGGCTGGCGACGCTGACGACCGGCGCGCGGCTGGGGCCGGGGACGGTGTTTGCCGTCGCGGTCACGAGCGGATTCCTGCTCTCGCTGCTCGCGGTGCTCGTGACGGCCGTCACGACCTACGTCGCCTACCGGCTGGAGCTGGACCCCGACGACGTCGTCATCCCCGTCGTCACCAACGTCTGTGACGTGCTCGGTGTAGTGGTGCTCTTCGTCGTCGTGGCCGTCCTCGTATAAACCGCCGCAGTGTCGCGGGCCGGCGTCCTTGCCTGTCGAGCGGGTACGGGGAGTGAAACCGATGTACGCGGAACCGCGGGTACTGGCAGCACTCGAGGAGGGACCGGCGACCGTCCCCGAACTCGCGGCCCGGCTCGACCGCCACCCGGCGACGGTCCAGCGGCGGTGTGCCCGGCTACAGGCCCAGGGGCTGGTCAGGCGGACGACCGGCGGTGCCTACGTCCGGGCGGCGGAGCCACGCGGGCGGGCAGCCTCGGACTGACTACCGCCGCTGTGCAGTCCGCCGGCGGTCACGCGGCCTCGTCGGGAACCGAGTCCGAGACCACGGTCGCCTCGCCGTCGATGACCGGCTCGCCGTCGCCGTCCAGCACGGCGGTGGTCAGTCGGAACCGCCGGTCGCCGAGCCCCTCGACTACCTCGCACTCGGCGGTCAGCCGCTCGCCCAGCGGGACGGGCGCGAGAAAGGACAGGTCCTGGGAGAGGTAGATGGTGAGCCCGGGCAGGCGGGCCAGCGCGGCGCTGAGCAGGCCGGCGACGAGCGTCCCGTGGACGATCCGCTCGCCGAAGCGGGTCCGGGCGGCGAAGTCCGCGTCGAGGTGGAGCCGGTTCGTGTCGCCGCTGGCCGCGGCGAACGACTCGACGTCCGCGGCGGAGACGGTCTTGCCGAAGCGGACGACGTCACCGACGTCGACCGCCCCCTCGTTGCCGACGTACTCGTACTCCCAGTCGGCGTCCTCGTAGGCGGTGTCGACCCGGATGTCCCGGCGGGTGCGCTCGCCCGCGGCCAGGTCGCGCCGCCCCAGCCGGACCAGGTGCGGGAGGAAGTTCGCGAGGTCCGTCGTCGTGACGACCCCGACGACCGCACCGTCCTCGAGGACCGGGAGCCGCTTGACGCGCTCGTCGCGCATGCGCGCCCCGGCGTCCTCGATGGCGGCGTCGGCCTCGACTGTGACCAGCGGCGCGGCCATGACGTCCTCGACTGTCGTCGTCTCCGGGTCCGAGCCCTCGGCGAGCACCGCCGTCAGGTCGCCTTCGGTGAGGATACCGACGGGCTCGCCGTCCCGGCAGACCACGAGCGAGCCGACGCCCGTATCGGCCAGCTGGCGGGCGGCCGCGCGGACCGTGGCGTCCGGCGACACCGTCTCCACGGGTGACTCCATCACCTCGCGGACTGCGATGGGTGTGAGCATCACCACGCCCTCGGGGTGGGCGACCTATCAAAGCGTGGGCCGGGATGCTGGCAGGCGGGCCAGGGCGGCTGTCAGAGGCCGGATTCACTCGGAGACCTCGACCGGCTCGCCGTCCTCCGTCGGGGGGGCGACGTGGTCGACGTAGGACTCGACGTCCGGCTCCTCGACGGCGACCCGGACGGTGATGGCGCCGAGTTCGCCGGGCTCGACGACGAAGTTGACGACGCCCTCGAAGGCGGCCTGCTTCTTGAGCTGGAAGGAGAAACTGTCGCCCCGGCGGTTCGAGAGGAACGCGCCCCGTGCGGTGTCGAGGATCTCCTGGCGGTGGAGCAGTTCCGAGAGGTGTTCGAGGTCGTGGACCGTCGCGGTCAGTTCGCCGTGCCGGAGTTCGGGCTCGGCGCCCGGGAAGAGCTCGGTGATGGCGTCGGCGACCCGGTCGGTCACCTCCGTGTCGTAGACCGGGGCCGTAACCTCCGCTTCGAGACGGTAGATCATCGCGGGCCCTCCAGCAGGTCCCGGACCCGCTCGCGGAACTCCGCGAGCGTGCCCGTGTTCTCGATAGTCAGGTCGGCCCGCTCCATGGCCTCGCCCATCCCGAAGTCGAGTTCGCGGCGGTCCCGCTCCTCGAGGGATTCGCCGTCCTCCCCCGAAACCGCGTCCCGGCCCCGCAGGTCCAGGCGCTGGGCCCGGACCTCGAAGGGAGCCTCGACGCGGACGAGGTGGAAGTCCTCGCCGAACGCCTCCTGGAAGCGGTCGACCTCTGTCCCCGAGCGGATACCGTCGACGACCACGGTGTCGGCGCCGGCCAGCCGGTCCTCGATGACCGGTAGTGACCGCTCGGCGATGGCCCCGGGACCGTTCTCCGCCCGGAGCGTCTGGGCGATCTCGCCGTGGTGGGTCGCGGGGTCGAGCCCGCGGTCACGGCACTCCTGGCGGATGACGTCCCCCATGGTCACGACGGGTATCCCCTCGTCCTCGGCGACGGCCGCGGCCTCGCTCTTCCCGCTGCCCGGGAGGCCGACGATCCCGATGACGCGCATACCTGCCGTTCCGCAAGCAGGGGAATAAGGACTGCGTTCGGGGCCGGCCGAGGCCCGGCGCGGCCACACTGTGACGGTCTCCGACGACGGGGACGCGCGCGGGCGGCTACCGCTTCCGGACGACGACGAACTCCGCAAGGTCCTGGAGGTAGGTCCTGGCCTGCGAGTCGGGCATGTCAACGGAATCGAGGGCTGCGAGGGCAGCCTCGCTCTCCTCGCGGGCGCGGTCGGTGGCCTCCTCGGGGGTGAGGTCGGTCACCTCC
>JAZKSZ010000173.1:0-4842 GCA_036625795.1 Haloarculaceae archaeon | reverse complement strand
CTCGCCACGCCGACACCACTAACTGCCGGCTCCGCGTACCCCGGGTATGAGCGACCCCGAGCAGGAAGAGCGCGACGAGCAGGCGGCGGCCGGGACCATCGAGGGACAGGGACCGGTCGAGATCGACCCCGACCTCGCCCGCCACATCGAGAACAAACGGGAGGAACTCTTCGAGAAGTTCTCCATCCCGGACGGCTTCCCGCAGGAGGTCCTGGAGGAAGCGACGGCCCGCACGGAGGACGTCGGCGCGGAGATCCAGGACGAGGTCGACGACCGGGAGGACCTGCGCGAGTTGACGACGTGGACGACCGACCCCGTCGACGCCCAGGACTTCGACGACGCCATCTCCATCGAAGAACGGGACGGGGAGTACGTGCTCTGGGTCCACATCGCCGACGTGACCCACTACGTGACGCCGGACACCGCGATGTGGGAATCCGCCGTCGAGCGCGCCAACACGGTGTATCTGCCGGGCTACACTGTCCACATGCTTCCACCGGTACTGGCGGAGACGGTCTGCTCGCTCGTCCCCAACGAGGACCGGCTCGCGCACACGGTGGAGATGCACCTCGACGAGGAGGACCTGGGCTACGAGTCCATCGACATCTACAAGTCGGTGGTCAGGAGCGACGCCCGGCTGACCTACACGGAGGCCGAGCGCCTGCTTGACGAGCCCGAGACCGCGGGCGACCTCCTGGAAGACGAGTCCGTCGACCTGGCGGAGAAGACCGAACTCGTGTGGGAGCTGGCCGACCGGATGCACGAGCAGCGCAAGGAGGAGGGGTCGCTGGTCCTGAACCCCCGGCGGGACCGGGCACACACCATCATCGAGGAGTGCATGCTGAAGGCGAACAAGGCGGTCACCCACGAGCTGATGTGGGACCGCGGGGTCGAGGCGATGTACCGCGTCCACCCCCAGCCCAGCCCCGAGGAGTGGGACGAGGCCCTCCAGGAGATCCAGGAACTGGACGGTGTCTCCATCCCGGGCAGCGCCTGGGACGACCCCCGGAAGGCGGTCAACGCCACCCTCGAACAGGCTCCCGAGCGGCAGCTCGACAGCATCCAGTGGGCGGTGATGAAGGTGATGCCCCGCGCCCAGTACATGAACGACCCCTTCGGCGGCCACCACGCGCTGAACTTCGAGATCTACGGCCACTTCACCAGCCCCATCCGGCGGCTCTCCGACCTGATCAACCACTGGATCGTCCACACCAACGAGGTGCCCGAGGACCTGGTCGCGCTGTGTGACCGGGCCAGCGACCGCCAGAAGGACGCCGAGCAGTGCGAGCGCGAGTACAAGCAGTTCCTCGAAGAGGTCGGGCTGGACCCCGCGGCCGTGAACAACCGCGGGATCGAAGTGGTCGAGGAGTAGGGGCGCGACGAACCGCGCCCGGCGTCGGGCGGGTCCGGGGGACCGGCCGACCGCTTATTACCGGTCCCCGCGAACGGGCGGGGACATGCCGAGCGCACACCCGAGGACCGCGAGGAGAGGCGAACGGAACGGGAGGGGGTGGGACCGATGAGCTACGACCGCTCAGTGTCGGCCGAGCCCCACGACCTCCAGCCCGAGACTGTCTGGAACGTCCGGATGCCGGAGATCAGGGTGGGCCGGGATGCCGTCAGGGAGCTGCCCCGCCAGTTCGAGGCGCTGGGGCTCGACGGTGGTCGGGGGCTCGTGGTCACCGACGAGACGCTGGTCGCGCTGGGCCACGCCGACCGGGTGGTCGACCACCTGGAGGGAGCGGGGCTGGCGGTCGACGTCTACGACGAGTGTAGCCGCGAGCCGTCGGTGGCCGACGTGGAGGACTGCCTGGCGTACGTCCGCGAGCGCGAACCCGACGGCTACGACTTCTACCTCGGGCTGGGCGGGGGTAGTTGCATGGACACCGCGAAGGCGACCCGGGCAGTCGTCGCTAACGGCGGCTCGCCGCTCGATTACGTCGCGGAGCCGACCGGTGCGGGCGAGGAGTTGACCGAGAGCGGACCGCCGCTGGTCCTGCTGCCGACCACCGCGGGGACGGGCTCGGAGATCTCCCCGGTGGCGATCCTCTCCGTCGAAAAAAAGGAGACCAAGGAAGGCATCTCCAGCCCCAACGTCCGCGCGGACGCCGCGGTGCTGGACCCGACGCTGACCACGTCGCTGCCGCCCGACATCACCGCCCGGACCGCGATGGACGCGCTGGGTCACGCGATGGAGGGGTACACCACCCACGCTTTCGACGACCTGTTGCGGCCGACGGACCCCGCCGACCGGCCGGTCTACGCCGGTCGGACGGGCTTCACCGAGCTGTTCAGCGAGCGGGCCATCGAGTTGCTCTCGGGGAACGTCCGGGCGGCGGTCAACAACGGTGACGACCTGGCGGCGCGGACGGCAATGCTGAAGGGGGCGCTGTACGGCGCCATCGCGGGGCTGACCGCGGGGGCGAGTCTCTGTCACGCGATGGCCTACCCCGTCGGCAACAAGTATCACACCTACCACGGCGAGACCATCGCCGTCCTGACCCCGGCGAGCACGCTCGGGTACAACGTCGCCAGCGACCCGGAGCGGTTCGCCGCCCTCGCGGAACTGCTGGGGGCGAACACCGACGGGCTGGGAACCCGGGCGGCTGCCGACCGGGCCCGCGAGGAGTTCGTGCGCCTCCAGCGGGACCTCGGCGTCCTCCCGAGCGGGCTGCACGAACTCGCGGGGGTCGAAGAGACGGAGATCGCGTGGCTGGCCGAGCAGACCGTCGACACCCAGCAGCGGCTGCTTCGGTGTAATCCCCAGCCCGTGACCGCCGAGGACGTGGCAGCTGTCTTCCGGGACGCGTTACACAACTGGGAGTGAAACCGGGAGACGGGAGCGGACCGTTGACGCTCCGTCCGGCACTTTTATACGAAGTCCGGTCCCGATCCATATAGACCACGGGACTGATATGATCCAGCAAGACTCCCTCGCCCGCCTCACTCTCGACACTCTGCCGTTCAACATCGCGGTGCTGGACCGGGAGGGGACGATCCTCTTCACCAACCGGGCGTGGCGGGAGTTCGCCGGGATAGGCGGGCAGCCGGGGGAGATGGTCGGGGTCAACTACTTCGAGTCGATGGACGTCTCGACCGACGACGACGCCGCGCGGGCACTGGCGGGGCTGGAGGCGGTCATCGAGGGCGACCAGGACGTGTTCACCCTGGAGTACCCCTGTCACTCCGAGGAAGAGCACCACTGGTTTCTGATGCGGGCGGCCGCGCTGCCGGACCACGAGACCGGCAGCGTCGTCGTCGCGCACATCGACATCACCCAGCGGAAGCTGGCGGAGCTGCGGGCCCGCGAGAAGCGCCGCGAGCTCGAGCACCTGATGTCACGCATCGACGGGCTGGTTCACACCGTTACGGAGGCCGTGCTCCAGGCGAACACCAGGGAGGAGACCGAGCGGGCAGTCTGTGAGCGGCTGACCGGGGTCGACGCGTACGCCGGCGCCTGGGTCGGGCGGGTCGACCTGCGGGCCGGGACGCTGGTCCCCGCGGCGGTCGGTGACGGGCTCGACCTGCCCGAAGAGGCCACCGCGGACCTCGAGGGGTCCGACCCCGCGGTCCGGGCCGTCCGGACCGGGGAGCTCCAGGTCAACAAGGAGGTGGGCGGGGACGAGCTTGCCGCCGTCCACCGCTGTGCGCTGTCCTCCGGGGGGGCACTCGCCGCTTTCCCGCTCGCCCACGGGGGAACCGAGTACGGCGTGTTGGTCGTCTACGCCGAGGACCCGAACGTCTTCGACGAGCGCGAGCTCGCCGTGTTGCGGGTGCTGGCGCAGTTCGCGTCGACCGCGATCAACGCCATCGAGGGGCGGCGCATTCTCGCCACCGACCGGGTCATCGAGATGGAGGTGTCGATGGCCCCCGACGAGTTGTTCTTCGGCGACATCGCCCGCGAGCTCGACTGTACGCTGGCCTACGAGGGGACGCTGTACGAGGAGGACGGCTCGGTCGTGATGCTGTTCGTGGCCGAGACCGACGAGCCGGAGCGGGTGGTCGCGGCCGCGGAGTCGGCCGACCGCGTCGAGAGCGCGAGCCACGTCAGCGACGCCGAGTCCAGCAGCGTCTTCGAGTTCACCGTCGACTCCCCGCCGGTGGTCTCGGCGCTGGCCGAGCGCGGGGCCGAAACCGACGCCATCACCGCCAGCCCGACGGGCGTTCGGGTCACGCTCGAGTTGCCCGCGAGCGCCGACCCGCGGACGGTCGTCGAGCATCTCGCCGAACAGTACCCAACCACGGAGCTGGTCGCCCGACGGGAACACGAGCGCCCCGAACAGACCAAACGGGACCTCGTCGCGGACATCGAGGAGTCACTGACCGCGCGCCAGGAGCTCGCCATCCGGAAGGCCTACCTCGGAGGCTTTTTCGACTGGCCCCGTGACATCTCCGGCGAGGAACTGGCCGAGTCGATGGACATCTCGCCGTCGACATACCACCAGCACCTCCGGACCGCCGAGCGGAAGGTGCTCGCGGCGGTGTTCGAGGAGTAGCGAGGGCCGAACGGAGTGAGGACCTCGTACAGACGAACGGTGAGCGCAGCGAACCGTGAGTAGGGAGACCGCAGGGAGCGGGACGCTCGTTGGCACTCGCGTCCCGGAAGCCCGGATCAGGGCCACAGCCCGCGTTGTTCGTGGGCATCGACGATCCGGGAGAGCGCGACGACGTACGTCGCGTCGCGCCAGGAAACCCCGCGGCTGTCGACCTCCCGGCGCACCTCCGCCCAGGCGTCGAGCATCTCGGCCTCGAGTTCCTCGTTGACCCGCTCGCGCGACCACGACCGGCGGTTGATGTCCTGGAGCCACTCGAAGTAGCTGACCGTCACGCCGCCCGCGTTCG
>JAZKSZ010000172.1:0-4854 GCA_036625795.1 Haloarculaceae archaeon | reverse complement strand
CGTCGAACAGCATGTTGTAGGTGAACTGGTCGATGTCGCGGTTCATCCCGATGCCGAGCTCGCCCAGCCGGCGAGCACCGTCGTCAGTGTTGAGTACCTCCGTCAGCAGCTCCTCGTTTTTGCCGGCCGAGTGCTCGACGACCTCGCCGCCCTCGAACCGGAGGAAGACGTCGGTAACCTCCCGGCCCTGGTGGTAGAGTGGCTTGTCGAACAGGACCTCCCCCTCCACGCTGTCGCGGACGGGCGCGGTGAACACCTCGCCGCCGGGCAGGTTCTTCTCGCCGTAGTCGTTCAGTGTGCGGTTGCCGGCGACGGACATGGTGACCTCGGTCGTGTCCCCGGAGGCGATCCGGACCTCCTCTGCGGGGTCGAGGACCTCGACCATCTGTGCCTGGTGTTCCCGGACTGCGCCCCAGTCTTTGTTGACGGCATCCCAGACGAAGTCCTCGTATCCCTCCGTGGACATGCCGGCGAGCTGGGCGTTCGCGGCGGCGGGGAACTGGGTGAGACACCAGGTCTTCGAGAGCCGCTCGTCGAGCAGCGGCTGCATCGCCTGCTGGTAGGCGGCGGTCGTCTCGGGGTCGACGTCGCCGGTTTCGGTGACGTTCGCGTTCCCGCGGACCGCGATGTAGGCGTCCATCTCCTCGTACAGCGCCTGCAGGTGAGCGGGGGTTTCGAACTCGTCGCGGTTGCGCAGGAAGGCTCGCTGGTAGCGCTCGCCGAGCCGCTCCTGGATGACCAGCGGGTTCGCCCCCCGGTCGGCGGCCAGTTCGTGCAGCGCCACGACCAGGTCCTCGGCGACCGGGTGGGCGTCGATGACGATGTCCTCGCCGGCAGAGAGGTCGATCGAGTGCTCGACGACGACCTCGGCGTGCTCGCGGATGCGCGGGTCCATAACGGGAGCGCAGGTCCCGGCGGACAAACCACTAACGCTTGCCGCGGTCGACGCCCTCGCTGAAGCCCGTGACCGTCCGCCGGATGAACAGGTAGACGAAGAAGACGAAGCCGAGCAGGAGGGCCACCATCCCGACGAGAACCCAATCCATACACGTACTCGGCGCTCGCGGGGCAAAGCCGTTTCGGCACGTAGCCTTTTGTTCCGTGACGGGACCAGACCGCCCGTGACCTGACGACCCGTCGCGTGGCGGCCAGCGGGAGTCCGGCCGACCGCCACGCGCTCCGAGGCCGGCTGTTCGCCATCCGCTCGGTCCGGGACGTTCCAGCCACGCAGACCACAAAAACCCCCGACCCGGTGCCAGTCCCGCCGTCCGCCCCGACCGTGGCGCTTTTCGCCGCCCCACCCGACCGGGCGGTATGCGCGTCCACGAGGGAGGCGTCGACCTCGAAGTCCCCGAACAGCCCGAGGAGGGCGCCGGCGACACCGTCTTCTTCAACCCCGTACAGGAGCTGAACCGGGACCTGACTGTCGCCGTCCTCCGGGCCTACCGCGAGCGCAACCCCCGCGTCGACACCTACTGCGACGCCACGACCGCGACCGGCGTCCGCGGCGTCCGGGCCGCTGCCGACGGCTGGACGGTTACCTGCTGTGACGTGGACCCGGACGCGACTGCCCTGGCCGCCGAGAACCTCGCGCGCAACGACCTCGACGGCGAGACGGTCACCCGGGATGCCAACGTCGTCCTCCATCAGCGGACGTTCGACGTCGTGGACGTCGACCCGTTCGGCACTCCTATCCCGTTCGCCGACGCCGCGTTCCGGGGTACCGGCGAGTTGCTCTGCGTCACGGCTACCGACCTCGCTCCCCTCTGTGGGGCACACTTCAACAGCGGCGTCCGCAGCTACAGCGCCGTCCCCAGAAACACCGAATACCACGGCGAGATGGGCGTCCGCATCCTCCTCTCCGCGCTCGCCCGGACGGCCGCCCGGTACGACGTGGCCGTCGACCCGCTGCTCACCCACGCCTCCGACCACTACGTCCGCACCTACCTCGCGCTCGACCGCGGTGCACAGGCGGCCGACGCGACCCTCGACCGGCTGGGCCACATCTACCACTGCCCGGAGTGCCTGTGGCGCGGGACCGAGGGTGGCCTTACCGCCGACCCCCCGGATGGGTGTGATAACTGCGGGGCGTCGGTCCAGACGGCGGGCCCGGTTTGGCTCGCCCGAACTGTCGACCCTGCCTTCCTCGATGCCACCGCGGCGTCGGTCTCCGACGGGTTCGGGAGTGCGGAGAAGGCAGAAGCCCTCCTCGGCACGCTCGCCAGCGAACTCGACACGCCGACCCACTACGACCAGCACCGGCTGTGCAAGTTGTGGGGGCGTCCGGCGACGGCGATGGACGACTTCCTCGGCGCCCTCCGAGCGGCCGGGTACGACGCGAGCCGGACCCACTACGGCGGCACGACGTTCAAGACGACGGCCTCGGTCGGTGCGATCCAGGCGGCGACCGGTGGCCCGGCCTAGCTCGCAGCCCGAGCGACGTACCGCCCGAGCCTGCGGACCGTGTGGTACACCGGCCGCAGGAAGTAGTTGACCATCCCGGCCAGCCCGACGAGACCCCCGACGGCCTGCAGTTCGGCGGCGGTCGCCCCCATCGCGAGGAGGGTCGCCCCCGCGGCCGCGACCGGGGCCAGCCACGCCGCCTCGCCGTAGAACCCGAGGTCGTGGCCGAGCACTGTCGGCAGGTCGGCGAGCCCGTCCCGGACGGCGAACAGTCCCGCGGCGGCGCCGAGCAGCACGGCAGCGAGCGGCGGTGCTCCGCCGACGCCGACCGCTCCGACCCCGACCAGCAGCACGCTCGCGGCGACCAGCACGGCCGTCACCCGCATCGTCTCCGCCGCCAGGTCCATACCCTCCCTGTGGCAGCCGTCGTCTAATGGCTTTCGAGCGCCGACTATTAGGCCGGCAGCGTGCAGGGATCGGTATGTCTCATCCCCGGCCCGGCGTCGCCTCGACGGCCCGCTCGCTGGTCGCGGTCGCTCGCGCCGAGCAACTCGGCTTCATGGCGGCCGCCATCGCGTACTACACCTTCGTTTCGCTGATCCCGCTCCTGCTCGTCACGGTAGCGGTTGCCTCGGCGGTGGCCGGTCCCGCCCTCGCCGCCGACGTGCTGGCGGTCGCCGGCGGCGTGCTCTCGCCGGAGGCGGTTGCGCTCCTGCGCGACTCCCTTACGAGCGGTGCCGGCCGTGGCGGTGCGACCGCCGCTGGCCTCGTCGTGTTACTCTGGAGCGGGCTCCGGGTGTTCCGGGGGCTCGACGTCGCTTTCGCGCGGATCTACCGCGTCGACGCCCACCGCTCCTTCGTTACGAACGTACGCGACGCCGCCGTGGCGTTTGCGGCCATCGCGCTCGCGGTCGGTGCCGTCGTCGCTGTGACTGCACTGCTCCCACTCGTGGGGTTCTCCCCCGGCGGGCCGCTACGGACGCTCTGGCTGGCTGTCGCCCTCCCGGTCGTCTTTCTCCCGCTGTACTACGTGTTCCCGGACTGCCGGGTAACGGTCCGCGAGGTCATCCCCGGGGCGGCGCTCGCCGGTCTCGGCTGGACGCTGCTGGGCTTTCTGTTCGGGGTCTACGCCGCGACTGCCGACAGCTTCCAGCTCTACGGCCTGATCGGTGGCGTGTTGCTCGTGTTGACGTGGTTCTATCTCGGCGGGCTGGTCCTGTTGAGCGGGGCCACACTGAACACCGTGCTCGCGGGTCGCCGCGACCGGCAAGTACAACAGGGGTCGCTACGAGGCCCTACCCGAGTGCGCATGAGCGAGTCCGACGGCCCCGAGGACGACGCCGACGACGTGGACGCGGACACCGGCACAGAGACGGGCACAGCGGCCGCCGAGACGGGTCCCGACCGCGTCAGCGAGCGCGTCGACTACGAGGACATCGCCGAACTCCGGCGCGAGCTCGACCGCTTCGAGTCCGAGATCGACGACCGCACGGTCCACCGCGACGAGCTCGAAGCCGACCTGAAGGGGTACATCCGCCGGCGCCAGCGCCGCGGCCACGCCCGTGGCTGGGGGCCGTATCTCGTCTTGCTGTACGGCACGCTCATGACGCTCGGCGCCTTCTACTTTCTGACCGGGGTCTGGGCAGTCCTCGCGATGGTCATCATCTGGCTGTCGACGCTCGGGCTGTACACGCTGATGGTCCTCGTCGGCGTCACGTTCACTGCCGCCGGCCTCCCCGGACGGCTCCGGGACGCGGTCCGGGACTTCCGCGATTAAAAAAGCGAGACGAGCTGTGGGCTGTGCTCAGAACTTCTCGAGGTAGCGGTCCAGTTCCCAGTCCGACACTTCGACGAGGTACTCCTGGAACTCCTGGCGCTTGGCCTCGACGAACTTCTCGGAGACGTGCGGGCCGAGCGCGTCCTGGATGACCTCGTCGCTCTCGAGTTCGTCGATGGCCTGGCCGAGGTTCGAGGGCAGCGTCTCGATCCCGTACTCTTGGCGTTTGGTCTCGTCGAACTCGTAGATGTTCTCCCGGACGGGGTCCGGGCAGTCCAGCCCGCGCTCGATACCGTCCAGCCCGGCGTGGATCATGGCGGCGAAGGCCAGGTAGGGGTTACACGAGGGGTCCGGCGAGCGCAGCTCGATCCGGCTCGCGGCCGGCGTGCGCGCGGCGGGCTTGCGGACCAGCGCCGAGCGGTTGACGTCCGACCACGCGATGTAGACCGGGGCCTCGTAGCCGGGGATCAGCCGCTTGTAGCTGTTGACGGTGGGGTTGGCGACCGCCGTGATCGCGGGCGCGTGGTCGAGGATGCCCGCGAGGAACTGCTTGGCCGTCTCCGAGAGGTTGAACTCGTCGTCGTCGTCGTGGAAAGCGTTCTCGCCGCTCTCGGTAAAGAGCGAGAGGTGGGTGTGCATCCCCGAGCCGTTGATCCGCGGGATCGGCTTGGGCA
>JAZKSZ010000003.1:0-24979 GCA_036625795.1 Haloarculaceae archaeon | reverse complement strand
ACCGACTGCGGCGAGCGCTGGTCGTACTACGAGACCGGGGAGATACAGTGTCCGGCCTGTGGCTCGGTCAGGAGCGTCGGCGTCGGCGAGCGCGCGGAGCACACCGACGACCCCGTCGAACTCGACCTGAGCGGCGTGCGAAACACCGTCGAGACCACCTCGACCGGAGAACTCGCGGAGCGAGCGAGCGAGGAGGCCGCCGCGTACGTCCGCCGCGCGGGCTTCGTCCACGCCGGCCGGCTGGAGCCGCTCGACGAGACCTACCTGGCGGCGGCGGAGCTGCGCCGGGTCGGCGCCGAACTCGCGCGCCGGATGCGTGTCGACGACGCGGCGGAGCTGTACCTGCTGGAGTTGTTGCGAACGGCCGACAGCGGTGAGCGACCCGAGCCGGGGGAGGTGCCCGCGAGCCTGCGCGCCCAGCGCGGGCTGGCGGTCGCAGCCGCCGCAGACGCGTACACGGGTGACATCCGGCGGGTGTACGACGACCCCGGCCGGGAGGTCAGCCGGGTGCTCTCGGGGGTTCGTGCCGAGCGCAAGCGCGTCGAGGCGCTGGACGGCGACGTCGACCCCGAGCGCGCCGAGCGGGTCGTTCGTGCGCTGCGGGACCTGCACGCCTATCTCGAAGCCGACGACGAGGCAGCGCTCGTGCGGGCAAAGGAGCGTGTCTGAGTCGAGCGGGCCCACAGCGGGGGAAAATAGCTGCCGTCAGGGCAGGTCGACGTCGACGCCCGCGTCCTGGCTGGTCGCCTTGACCGTGTTGTACAGCAACATCGCGCGGGTCATCGGTCCGACGCCGCCCGGGACCGGCGTGATCGCGGCGGCTTTCTCCGTTGCGCTCTCGAAGTCGACGTCGCCGACGAGTTCGTACCCCTTTTCGGTGTCGGCGTCGACGCGGTTGACCCCGACATCGACCACCACGACCCCCTCACTGAGCATGTCGCCGTCTATCATCTCCGGGACGCCGGCGGCGGCGACGACGATGTCGGCCCCGCGGGTCTTCGCGGCCAGGTCGTCGGTCCGGGAGTGACAGACCGTCACCGTGGCGTTGCCGCCCTCCGCCTTCTGCATCAGGAGGTTCGCCATCGGCTTGCCGACGATGTCCGAGCGGCCGACGACGACCGCGTCTTTCCCCTCGGGGTCGACCCCGGCGTGGGCGAGCAGCTTCTGGATCCCGTGGGGCGTGCAGGGCTTGAACCGGGCGTCGCCCGCGACCAGCCGCCCGACGTTCTCGGGGTGGAAGCCGTCGACGTCCTTCGCGGGGTCGATCCGCCGGAGCACGCGGCGCTTGTCGACGTGTTCGGGGACCGGCATCTGGACGAGGACCCCGTCGACAGCGGGGTCGGCGTTCAGGTCGTCGACGGTGTCGTACAGCTCGTCGGCGGGTGCGTCGGGGTCGATCTCGACGTCACGGGCCTCGATCCCCACCTCCGCACAGTCGTCCTGTTTCATCGAGACGTAGGTCTCGCTTGCGGGGTCGTCGCTCATCAGCACGGTCGCCAGCGTCGGCCGTGACCCCGCGTCGGCCAGGCGCTCGGTGGCCGCGACCAGCCCCTCTCTGAGGTCGGCGGCCAGCGCCTCCCCGTCGAGTAGTTCCGTCATGGGAGAGCAAGGGGGGCGGCCGCTCTTGAACGTCCCGGAATCCCGACCGTCGAGGCAGCCAGTGGGACCCGGCAGGCGGCGCGTCGGCCGGATCCCCGCTGGGGCCCGGCGTCAGGACGGACACTCCGCCGCCGCGAGGGCGTCCGGGTCCCGCCCCTGGTCGACCGGACGGGTCGCGCCGGAGGACAGGTCGACGAGCATCGCCCGCCCGCCGTAGCCGTGGGTTTCGTCGTGGCCCCGGACGACGACACAGGAGACCTCGGCGGGCAGGTCGTAGCTGTCCGAGCGGGTGAAAGGCTGTTGGGTGTGGGGGTGAAGCAGTTCGCGCCGGCCGAGCCGGGTGCCGTCGAGTCGTTCGACCTGCCACCAGTTCGCGTAGCCGTCCTCCCCCTCGTCGTCGTGGTGCAGGGTCACGTCGAAGGTGGAGCGGCTGCCGTCGGTCGTGACGTCGACGCCGACGACGTTCGCCTCCCGGAGGTCGAGGCTGGCGTCGTCGGTGGGTGTCGTCTCTTGCCGAGTCGTCTCGCCGCCTCCGTCGTCCGTACCTCCGGCGGGGGAGCCGCCACCACCCGCACATCCCGCGAGGGCTGTCGCTCCGAGGGCAGCGAGCACCGCTCGCCGCGTTCGGGACCCGGGCACGTGCGTCAGCAGGCCGGCGGTGGCAAAGAGACTGGCGGGGGCTCACGCCGGCCGGATCCGAAGGAGCCGGTCGTCCCGCCCGGTGGGGAACCCCTCGTCGGCCCGGCCGTCGCGGTTCGACGTGAGCGCGTACAGCGCGCCGTCGGGCCCCTGTTCGAGGTGACGGAGCCGGCCGAACTCGCCGGGCAACAGGGGATCCGAGGCCGCCCGGTACGCGCCGTCCGTCCAGTCCGCGTCGTGGTACGTGTCGTGGCCGTCGGCGAGCTCGTCGGGGGTCAGCGTCACGGCGACCACCTGCTGGCTGACGAGGCCGGCCACGAGCAGCCGGCCAGCCAGGTCGTCGACGGTCCCGGTGTAAAAGCAGGCGCCGGCGGGCGCCCACGAGCCGGCCGAAGCGACCGGCGGCCGGTAGTCGGTGCCGGCGTAGGGCTCGAACCCCTCGCCCTCGCGGGCGACCGGCCAGCCGTGATCACCGCCCGGTCGGAGGACGTTCACCTCATCGCCCGCGCCGGGCCCGTGCTCGGGCGCGAGGGCCGTCGCGTCGGGCAGCCACGCGATCCCCTGCGGGTTCCGGTGACCGTAGGTGAACACCCGCGGGTCGCCATCGGGGATGTCGGGGTTGTCCGCCGGCGGGCTGCCGTCTGGTCGGACGCGCAGGACGGCCCCGGCAAGCGCCGACGGGTCCCGGATCCGCTCGGGCGTCTCCAGGGCCGGGTCGCCATCGCCACACGTCACCCACAGGTAGTTCGCGGGGCCGAAGGCGATGCGGCCGCCGTTGTGGAAGGTGTCGGCCGGAATGTCGTCGACGACGACCCAACTCCGGCCGGCAGTTCCCTCCCCGACGTCGACCGCGACGACGCGGTTTCGCTTCCCGCCGTCGGTCTCCGCGGTGTAGTAGAGGTAGACCAGCGGCGGGTCCGGGTAGGTCGGGTGGACTGCGACCCCGAGCAGCCCACCCTCGCCGCCCTCGACGACCCAGGGCCGCTCGTCCGCACCGGGGGGCAGCGCCTCGGCGTCGATCGTCTCCTCGGGTTCGGCGACCGTCCGGAGGGTGGACCCCTCGACGGAGACCAACCTGCCGGTCCGCTCGGTGAGGAACAGTTCGCCCGTCGGTGCGAAGGAGAGGTCCCACGGGATTTCCAAGTTCGTCGCGAGGACGTCGGTCTCGAACCGACCTCGAGGAGGACCGGTCGCGGGCTCCCAGTCGGGGTCGTACCCACGCCACTCGCGCACGTCGTGAGCCACCGATACGTCGTAGGGGATCGGCCCCTGAACCGTGCCATCTTCGCCGTCTTTGGCGGCTGTCCCTGTCACCGCCCCTGTCACCGCCCCTGTCTCCGTGCCTGGCGACGCGTCCGACGAACACCCGGCAAGCGACGCGGCCGTAGCCGCCATACCGGCGAGATATACTCGGCGGGACACCCGCCCCCCGGTCCGGTCACCTCTGCGCATGTTTTTTAGGCTAGCCTAAAGTATTATGAGTCTTCCGGGTCGTCGGCCGGGTGGCGGCGACGGGCGGTCGGGGCGTCAGTCGTACAGCGTGTACTCGTCGGTGAGGTCGTCGACCCGGTCGCTCACGTCGGCTTTCACGTCCTCGTCGTCGTAGTCGTCGACGACCCGGGCGATCAGGTCCGCCACTTCGCGGCAGGCTTCCTCGCCGAAGCCGCGGGTCGTGAGCGCGGGCGTACCGGCGCGGATCCCCGACGGATTGAACGCCGAGCGGGTCTCGCCGGGGACCGTGTTGGCGTTGAGGACGATCCCCACCTCCTCGAGGGCCTGTTCGGCGTCCTTGCCCGTGGTGTCGGGGTGGGAGTCCCGCAGGTCGACCAGCACGAGGTGGGTGTCGGTGCCGCCGGAAACGAGCGAGAAGCCGTGTTCCTGGAGCCGGTCGCCGAGCGCGCGGGCGTTGGCGACGACCTGCTGGGCGTACTCCTCGAACTCGGGTTCCAGCGCCTCCTTGAACCCGACGGCCTTGCCGGCGACGTTGTGCATCAGCGGGCCGCCCTGCGCGCCCGGGAAGACGGCGGCGTCGATATCGTCGGCGTACTCCGCCTCGCACATGATGATGCCACCGCGACCCGAGCGGATCGTCTTGTGGGTCGAGCCGGTGACGAAGTCGGCAACGCCGACCGGCGAGGAGTGGACCCCCGCGGCGACGAGGCCGGTGGTGTGGGCGATGTCGGCGAGGTGGTAGGCGCCGACGTCGTCGGCGACGCCCTGGATGCGCTCGAAGTCGATGTCGCGGGGGTACGCGGAGTAGCCCGAGACGACGATGTCGGGCTCGAACTCGGCCGCGGTCTCGGCGAGGTCCTCGTAGTCGATGTAGCCCGTCTCGGGGTCGACGCCGTACTGCTCGACCTCGTAGGTCTTGCCCGTGAAGTTGGCGGGGTGGCCATGCGAGAGGTGGCCGCCGTGCTCCAGCTCCATCGAGAGGATCCTGTCGCCGGGCTCGAGCATCGCGAGGTAGACGCCCATGTTGGCCTGCGTGCCCGAGTGGGGCTGGACGTTGACGTGGTCGGCCCCCCACAGTTCCGTCGCGCGCTCGCGGGCGAGTTCCTCGACGGTGTCGGCGTGCTCGCAGCCGGCGTAGTAGCGCTCGCCGGGGTAGCCCTCGGCGTACTTGTTGGTGAGCTCCGAGCCCTGTGCTTCCAGTACTGCCTCGCTGGCGTGGTTCTCGCTTGCGATCATCGCAAGGGTGTCGTTCTGGCGCTCGCGCTCGCTTTCGAGTGCGTCCGCGACCGCGGGGTCGGTCTCCCTGACCCTGTCGTAGCTCATACCACATCCAGGGCCGTCGGGGGTAAGAATCTGCCTTTCCGCCGCGCGCCCGGCGGCCGGAAGTCACCGGCCCTGCCGGAGCAGCGACCGCCCGTGCGGTCCGCCGCCCCGTTAAATATATAGGATATATACTACTATGTTGTTCTATGTTGTCACTCGTCGCGCGCCGGCGGTTTCTCGCAAAGACCCTCACCTACCGGCTCACGAGTCTGGCGGTGACGGTGACAGTGGCCTACCTCGTGGTGGGTGACGGCGGGGCGGCACTGGGGATCGGGCTCGGCGCGAGCCTCGTGAAGATGGGCGTCTACTACGCCCACGAGCGGGCCTGGGCGGCGGTCCTGCCGCCGCCCGTCGAGGGACGGAGCCGGAGCTGAGGGGCAAGGCCAACGCTGAAACCGCCGGCGGCCAAGCCGGTGGCATGGAGACGACCCGTCACTTCGTCGCGACGGTCTACGTCGTCAACGACGGCGCGACCGCGCTGCACCGCCACGACAAACTCGGGATGTGGCTCCCGCCCGGCGGCCACATCGACCGCGACGAGACCCCTCACGGGGCCGCTCGCCGGGAAGTACGGGAGGAACTGGGACTGGACATCGACCTGGTCGCCCCGCAGGACGGGGTCGACTCGCCGACCGTCGAGAGCATCCCCAAGCCCCAGCACTTCCTGCTCGAGGACATCAACACCTGCGGCGACGAGGTCGGCCACCAGCACATCGATTTCGTCTTCTACGGACGCGTGGGGAGTCGCGATATCGACCCCGGGCCGGGCGAGCAACCTGCCACCGACTGGGAGTGGCTCACGCCCGCGGACCTGCGCGACCGGGCCGACGAACTCGAATCGGATGTCGTGGAGGTCGGGCAACGGGCCATCGAGACGGTCGAGGCCGAGTGAGCAGCGGTTTGGGCTCCGAGTTGGCGCGCGCTGTCGCACGGTCCATCGCGCGACAGCAGCCGTGCGAGGGCTTCCTGAGCGTAGCGAAGGAAGGCTCGGAAGACGAGCGAAGCGAGTCTTCCGGTGGATGAGCGACCGACCGGAGGGAGGGAGCGAATCGGCTGGGGAGGGGTGTGGCGTCAGGGTGGACTGAAAAGGGGCTCGGGGCTTTCCCGGGACTCCGAACACGGACAGAGAGCCCCGAGCCGCTGGACGGCTGCGACTCGCTGCGCGCTCCCTCCGGTCGCGTGCTTGCGTCGTCTCGCTCGTCCAGCGGCTCGCCCCTCTCGCTCCCGCCCCAACAGCGCCACGCACCTCCCCAGCCGACTGCGTTGCTCGTCGCTCACAGCGTTCGCTCCTGCGCTACTCATCCCTCGCACAGTATCGTCGCGGACGGAGCCGCGACAGCGCGCGCCGGAACGGAGATGAGACGCCTGTACCACGAGCGAACGGTGTGAGACCGCCTAGTCCACCAGCGACGCGACGTACCGTTCGACGTTGTCCTCCATCCGGGGTTTGAACCCGTTCTGTCGGGCCAGCCGGGCGAGTTCGCGGTCGACGTGGCTGCCGTACTGGAGCGCCCGCTTTTCCCGGAAGGCCAGCCGGTCGGGGAGCCACGCGCGGGCCGCGAGCCGGAGCGCGCGCTTGCGCTCGCCGTCGCTCGCGAGCGCATCACCGTCGAGCGCGAGCGCGGCCCGGACCACCCGGTCGTCGAGCAGCGGCGTGACGGGCTCGACCCCCGCGGCCCGCAAGGCGAGCGTGTCCCGCGGGAGCTGGTCGGACAGCGAGCCCAGCACCTCCCGGCGCGCCCCGCGAACGGTGTCGGCCTCGACGCGGGGGTCCTCGGGCGCGCTGGCGACCTTGTCGTAGCCGCCGAACAGTTCGTCGGCGCCCTGACCCAGCGCCAGCCGGTCGTGGCCGTCCGCGGCCGCCCGCCGGGCAACCAGGAACAGCGGGAGGGCGATCCCGACGTCCATCGGGTCCGTCCGGCCCGTCGCTGCCACCACGTCGGGCACCGCCGCCCGCAGCCGGTCGTGGTCGAGTTCCACGACCCGCAAGTCCGCCTCGCGCCCGAGCAAGCGCGCCCCCTCGCGGGCGGCAGCCACGTCGCCGCTGCCGGGAAAGCCAGCCACGTACAGCGGGACCTCCAGCCGGGCGGCCAGCAGCGCCGAGTCCACACCCCCCGAAAAGGCGACGGCCAGTCCGTCGGTCCCGCGGGCGGCCACCTCGCCAAGGACGCCGTCCAACGCCCGCCGGACCGACCGGACAGCTTCCTGTCCGGCCACCGGCTCCGGGTCGGGGAGACGCCAGACGCGGTCGGTCTCGCCGCCTTCCTCGCGGCCGGCGAGCGAGCGAACGTGGCCCGCGGGGACGGCCACGGGGTCCGCGAGGTCGGCGGGGTCGTGGCTCCAGCCGTCGCTCGCCCGCTCGGCGTACAGCGGTTCCCGGCCGAGCACGTCGCGAACGAGCCGACCGTCCAGAGCACCGGCAAACCCGGTCGTACCGGGCAGCGGGTCACGGTCGGCGAGTGCCCGGCGGACGAGGGCGGGGTCGGCCCCGCGCATCAGTCGAGCAAGCGCTGGACGCGGCTGACCGCCCGGCGCTTGACGCCCCCGGCGGCCTGCCGGAAGCTGATGTAGAAGGGAGTGCGGCGGCCCTCGACGGTCGTCCGACCGTCCCGGACCGCCTCGAGGATGGCGTCGGCGCTTCGCTCGTCGGTGTCGACGTGGGTGACCGCCTGGCCGACCATCTCGGCGATGTGAGCGTCGCTGCCGGCCGTCATCGGGAGCCCGCGTCGGCGGGCGAAGCGCTCGGCCCGGCGGTTTGCCCGGCCGGTCAGCAGCCGGGAGTTGTAGATCTCGATGGCGTCGGCCTCCGCCAGTTCGTCCTCCGAGATGTTCGCGAGGACGCCGCTACGGGAGGTCTGGAAGGGATGGGGGACCACGGCCACGCCCCCGAGGTCGTGGATCCGGTCGAGCGTCTCCGCGAAGGACAGCCCCTCGGGGACCAGCTCGTGCACACCAAGCGCGAGCACGTGGCCGGCGGCGCTGGTGACCTCCATCCCCGGGATCCCGACCAGTTCGTACTCCGGGGCCAGCTCCGCGGCTTCCAGGCTGGCCTCGATGGCGTCGTGGTCGGTGACCGCGAGCCCGTCGAGGCCGACAGTTCGGGCCCGCTCGAGCAGCCGCTCGACGGGGTCGCGGCCGTCGTACGAGGCCTCGGAGTGGGCGTGCAGTTCGACCGAGAGCACACCGGCCCTTATCCCGGGAGTTAAAAAAGGTTCCCGGGTCGGCGGGGGGTTGCCGGGTCCGTGGGGGAGAGTCCCCCTAGCGGTACATCGGGTCTTCGTGGGCCGAACCGCCGAAGTCGGGGTCGTAGAGGTCCTCGTTTTCCGGCCCGGCGACGTCGATCTCCGCGAGCAGTCCCTTGCGAGCCACGCGGCTGAGCGCGTGGTCGACCAGCTTGATCCGCTCGGTCACCGGCATGTCCATCTCGCCGACGAAACAGCTGCCCGGTGCCACCTTCATCGTCTGGGCGAACCGGTCGGGCTCGCCCGCGATAGCACCGTTGGCCCAGGCCTTCGTCCAGACGTTGCCGATCGGGTGGAAGTTCGAGGTGACGTTCGGGCCGCCGTCGACCAGAAACACCCGGACGGTCTCGCCGACCTCCGCCTCCAGCGGGCCGTGCCGGGCCGCGGCGTAGGCGTACTTCTCGCCGTTCAGGAGGACGTAGGTGGGGTCTTCTGCGGCCATCGCCTCGAAGTCGAAGCCGTGGTGACCCTCCGCGCCGGTCGCCTTGTCCGTGTAGAGTTCGTGCTGGCCGAGGTAGAACTCCCGGTCGACCTCCGGTAGCCCGTCCTCGGGCTCGACGAGGA
Source organism: Haloarculaceae archaeon (assembly GCA_036625795.1). Lineage (GTDB taxonomy): Archaea > Halobacteriota > Halobacteria > Halobacteriales > Haloarculaceae > Salinirussus. The sequence continues at coordinate 16,160 of JAZKSZ010000003.1, read as the reverse complement.
TCATCCCGAACATCCCGGCGGAGATGTGGTAGTCGAGGTTCGGGACCGCACAGTGATAGATGAACGCGCCGGGGTAGCGGGCCTGGAACTTCAGCTTGTTCCCTTCGCCGGGATTGACCCCCGTCGCCACCGCGCCGCCACCGGTCCCGTAGGCGGCGTGGAAGTCGACGTTGTGGGGCATCCCGTTGCCCTCGGGGTTGCGGAGCGTGAGTTCGATCGTGTCACCGCGCCGCACGCGAACCATCGGACCGGGCACCTGCCCGCCGAAGGTCATGTAATCGAACGTGACGCCGGGCTCGACCTCGGCAGTCGCCTCCTGGACCTCGAGGTCGACCTGGACGGTCGCCGGGCTGTCCCGGTCGACCGGGTCGGGCAGGTCCGCAGGGTCAGCCGCGACCGAGTCGACGTCGGTCTGTTTGGGCGCAGGCGTGCCCGTCTCCGTCTGGACCGGCGCGGAGCCGGTCGACGGCGGGTCGCCCTCGGTCTGCGGGGCGCCGGCACAGCCGGCGATCGACGCCGCACCGCCGAGCCCGAGCGCCTGGAGCATCCGTCGTCGCGATGTATCGAACATTGGTGGTCACCGTGTATGCGGACGTGCGGCCAGCGACATCTTAAGCGGATTCAGGAGTATTGAGGGGCGAGAACGGGTGTGAACATGTTCGTGCGCCGAACGGCCCCGCGGAATCGCGGCGGGAATCGAGGGGGCCGCGAGCCCGCGACGAATAATCGGTTTTATACGCCACGACCGTGGCAGTCCCAGGTATGGACGAAGAGAGCGCGTACACGCGGCGGGGGTTGCTGCGGGCCGGTGCCGGGGCGACCGCGGCTGTTGCCATCGCTTCGGCAGCCGGGCCGGCCGCCGCACAGACCGACTTCGACGGCTGGCTCTCGAACGTGGACAACTACGACGGGACCGTGGTCGACGCGACCGGACAGGACGAGGTGACCGTGGAGGTCGGCGTCCAGGCGAACGGCGGTGCCTTCGGGTTCGGCCCCGCCGCGGTCCAGGTCGACCCCGGAACGACGGTCGTCTGGGAGTGGACCGGCGAGGGCGTCCCGCACAACGTTGTCGACGAGGCGGGGAACTTCGAGAGCGAACTCATCAGCGAGGCGGGGGCCACCTACGAGCAGACCTTCGACGACGCGGGCGTCGTGAAGTACTACTGTACCCCCCACCGGGGCCTCGGGATGAAAGGCGTCGTTGTCGTCGGTGACGTGCCCGACGCCGGCGGGAGCGACGGCGGCGGTGGCGGAGGCGGTGAAGGCGGCGGTGGCGGAGGCGGTGAAGGCGGCGGTGGCGAGGGTGGCGACTCCGGTTCGTCCAACTCGGCGAACGAGACCGCCCTGCAGACGTTCCTCGCGATGGTCGTGCTCGGGGTGCTCTCGCCGCTGCTGTTTCTCGCCGTGTTGCGCCGGCGCCAGCGCGAGCAGTCAGACCGGCGGAGACGGTACACACGGTGACGGCGTGGCCTCCCGGAGTGCAGGTTCGGAGGCAGCAGGGGGCCGGACCGGACCGTCCGGTCACCCGGCCCTCCGCCATTCCGTGCCGTACCGATGTCGGAGCGGTTTTATCTGTGGCGGGGGGAGTGCGGAGTAGGATGGTCCGTGACCCGTTCGCGGACGACGAAACGCCGGACCTGCAGGCAGTGCTGGACGCGCTGGACGACCCGGACTGTCGGGCCATCGTGCGGGCGCTGGAGGAACCGATGACCGCCGACGAGATCGCCGAGGCCGCCGACGTCCCCCTGTCGACGACCTACCGGAAACTCGACCTGCTGACGGAGGCGTCGCTGCTCGACGAAGGGGTCGCGGTCCGGCCGGACGGCCAGCACGCCAGCCGCTACGCCGTCGCGTTCGAGGAAGTAGTCATCGCGCTCTCGGAAGACCGGGCATTCGAGGCCGACATCGCGCGCCGGCCCCGGTCCGCCGACGAGCGGCTCGCGGACCTCTGGTCGGAGGTGCGCAAGGAGACGTAACATGGTACATCCCATCGCAACATCGACAGCTATCGTGGTGCTGAAGACGCTAACGCTACTGCTCGGTGCGCTGATCACCTACCTCTCCTACAGGGCCTACCGGCGGACCGGCGCTCCCGCCCTGCGGGCGCTGTCGGTCGGGTTCGGGTTCGTGACCCTCGGGACCTTGCTCGCGGGCGTCCTCGACCAGGTCTTCCAGTTCCGGCTCCAGGTCGGCCTGCTGGTCGAGAGCGCCCTCGTTGCCGTCGGATTCGGGGTCATCGTCTACTCGCTGTACACCGAGTGACCCTCGCCTCGCCGTGGCAGGCCGGGATTTTCACGCGGTAGGAACCCCCACTGTATTATAAGGTGACGGGTCGTCCACGAGGAGGCATGGAGGAGTATCCATGGTAACTGGCGGGGTCCAGGTGCTCCTCATCGTGGCCAAGACCGTCACGCTGGTCTGCGGTGGGATACTGACCCTCCTCTCGGCCCGGGCGGCGCGCCGGACGGGGTCGCCCGCGCTGCGCACGCTCGCGCTCGGCATCGGGTTGCTCACCGTCGGCGCGCTGACCGGCGGCGCCAGCCACCAGTATCTCGGGCTCTCGCTCGAGGAGAGTGTCAGCCTCCAGAGTGTCTTCACCGCTACCGGACTCGGCGTGATGACCTACTCGCTGTACGCCGAGGGGGCCGGGCGGGACAACTCCCGCGACTGCGAGCAGACCGGCGGAGCCACAGGGGACTGAACAGCTAAGTTCGTGGCGGCCCCAGCAGGGACATGAAGGTCTACACCGGCCGCGGCGACGAGGGCATGACGGACCTGCGGAACATGGACCGTGTCTCGAAGGCCAGCGGGCGCATCGAGGCCTACGGCACTGTCGACGAACTCAACGCGCTCGTCGGGACGGTCCGGCCGACCGGCCACGACGACGTCGACAACCAGCTCCGGGAGGTCCAGAATCACCTCCACATCGTTCAGGCCGACTTCGCCAACCCCGAACCCGACGAGGACGACCCTGCCGTCCGCGAGGAACACGTCGACCAGCTCGAGGCGTGGATCGACGGCTACGACGACGAACTGGACCCCCTCGAGTCCTTCATCCTGCCCAGCGGCTCGGACCCCGGGGCGCGGCTGCACCACGCCCGCGCAGTCTGTCGCCGCGCCGAGCGCCGCGCTGTCGCCTTCGCCTCCGAGGAGGCCGCCGTCAACGAGACCGCCATCGTCTACCTCAACCGCCTCTCGGACGCGCTGTTCACGCTCGCGCGCGTCGTCAACAAACGTGAGGGCGCTCGCGAGGAGAACCCCGAGTACTGAATCCCTCCCGGCCGTCTTCCAGGCCGGCGAATTGCCGTGCGGGAGGGTAGCCCGCCCCCCACAAGGGCTATATTTGTCCTTCGCGTACGGTCAGATATGAACAAACACTTCGAGGACACCCGGTACTACCTCAAGCGCGCGGGCGAGACGGCGAAGAAAGGCATCAGCGAGGAGATCGAGCCCCTCCAGGAGCGGGTCGCGGAGCTGACCGGCGGCGAGGAGGAACCCGAGCAGAGTCGGCTCGAGGAGGTCAAGGCGGACCTGAAGGAACTCCAGGGTCGCGCCGAGGGCGAGGCCGAGAAGGCTATCGGCAAGGCCCGCGAACGACTCGGGCGAAGCGACGGCGAAGATAATTCTTAAGTCCGGCCCCGCGATATCGGAAACCGGCAGGGCCGGTGATCTAGTTCGGTTATGATACCTCCTTCACACGGAGGAAGCCGGCGGTTCAAATCCGCCCCGGCCCATCCTGCGAGGAACAGACGTGACGAGCGGATGGGCTCGGCGGTTTGAGCCCAGAGGACGAGCGAAGCGAGTCCTCGCGGTTCAAATCCGCCCCGGCCCACTGAGTCCTCGCGCCGCTCGAAGGCGAGCGGCGCGTGTGCGAGGCGGCTGGCGGATTTGAATCAGGGAGTGAGCAGCGCGGAACGACCGAGGTTCAAATCCGCCCCGGCCCACTAAGTCGGTTCCTCCATTAGGAGGGCCAGCCGTCCGGAGATTCTGAGTGGCTTCGTGAATATTGCTGGCAGAATCGAAGAAGCACGTTCAGGACGCTGCTGTCTTGCGATCACCTTCGAGGATACGCCGCCTCTAAGAGTGTGTAACGAACCCGGATCAGTGAGTCCCCGGCGCAGGCCACCTGTTCGTTGGCGGTGCTGTAGCGCGGAGCGACGACGACCCCCGAGTCGGGCGCTTCGGCCAACCGACCGGGAACGTAACCGACAGTACCTGCTACGCGCCCGACGCCCCCGCTTCGGGTGGAAGAATACATTGACATATGTCCCGGTATGGAGGGGTCAGAGCGGACAGAGCGGGATTTTTGCCCCGAGCCGGTCGGATGGCACCTCCGGGGGGCGACGGATCCGTTATATGCTAACAGGCCGATAGAGAGGGTATGGCTGCAGACTTCCGTGGCGCGTTCCGGGGAGCGGTGGGCGCGCTGCTGTGGGTCGCCGGGACGACGCTCGTGGCGCCGCTGGCCGGCGGTGCCCCGCTGGTCGGGATGGCGCAGTTCGTCATCGAGGCCAGCCCGGGCGCCGTCTCGACGGCCGCGATAGAGGCGCTCGGCGAGGGCGCACAGCCCGCCCTGGTGGCGGGGGTCGGCATCGCCGTGCTCGCGGCCGGCGCCGCTCTCGGCGCGTACTGGTCGCGGGTGCCCACGAGCGTCCGGCGGCCGGCGGTGCTGGCGCCGGTGGCGCTCGTCGGGACGGCCGCGGCCGTCGCGACGGTGGCTAACCCCTCGCTGGGACTGCTCGGGGCGACCCTGCTGGGAGCACTCCCGGTCGTCGTCTACGGGCTGGTCCTCGGCGGGCAGATATCACTCGGCGCGGCGGGAACAGCGACAGACCGGCGACCGTTCCTCGGGAGCCTGGGCGCGGCGGTGCTCGGACTGGTCGGCGTCGGTGCCGTCTCGGGTGCCCGGGTACTGCTCCCGGGCGCAAGCGAGGGAGAGGGCGGCGAGACCGAGCCGCTCCCCGCACTCGACGGCGAGGAGGCGCAGGCGGCCAAGGAGGCCGGGACGACCGACGGCGCCGGTACGGGGGCGACGGTCACCGCGACGCCGGAGGTGACGAGTTCGGAGCGGACCGGCCAGGTGACCGTCTCGAGGGCCGAGACCGACGCCGACTTCGGCTTCGACTTCGAGGGGATGCCACAGCCGGTGACGCCGCTTGGCTCCCACTACGTCGTGGACAAGACCATCGACGACCCGGAGATCGACGACGAGGGCTGGTCGCTGTCGGTCGGCGGGGCCGCCGGCGAGGCCTACGAGCTTGCCTTCGAGGACCTGCTCGACCATCCCGGGAGCACCAGCGAGGTGGTGACGATGGTCTGCATCTCGAACCAGGTCGGCGGCGACCTCATCAGCACGGGCCGGTGGCGGGGGGTCCCGCTGCGGGCGCTGGTCGAGCGCGCCGCGCCCGACGGCGAGGTCGTGGACGTCGTCACGAAGTCCGCCGACGGCTACACCGAGGCACTCCCCTGGGCGTACGTCCGCGACCACCCGGAGGTACTGGTCGCCTACGGGCTGAACGGGCGGACCCTCGCGACGGAACACGGCGCCCCCGCGCGACTGCTGGTCCCCGGCCGATACGGGATGCGGTCGACGAAGTGGCTCACCGACATCGAACTCAGCGCGGCAGACCACGTGGCCTACTGGGAGGAGCGTGGCTGGGACGAGGAGGCAGTCGTTAATACCCTCTCGTATCTCCGGGCGGTCCAGCGCCGCGGGGACCGGGTGGCCGTCGGTGGCGTCGCCTACGCCGGCCTGCGTGGGGTCGACCGGGTCGAGGTGAGCGTCGACGGAGGCGACACCTGGCTGGACGCAGCCCTCGAGGACCGCCCCGGGGAGTTCGCCTGGCACCGCTGGCGGGCGGTAACCGAGCGGTCGCCTGGGGAGATGTCGGTCCGGACCCGCGGGACCGACGGGACGGGGGAGGTCCAGACCAAGATCCCCAGCCAGCCACACCCGGCAGGGTCGACCGGCTGGCACAGCAAGACCCTCGACCTGTAGTCGTGGGTCTACGCGTCCGCTGGCGGGCGCGACCACCCGAGGAGTGCCAGAAAGAGGCCCACTGAGAGGAGAAAGACCGCCGTCGCGACGGGATACTGCGCACGGAGCAGCGTCGCAGCGAGTGACCCCGACCCCAGCGAGCCGGCCAGCCCGGCCAGGAGCGGCGCCGTACAGCTCACGCAGGCGAAGAGGCCGAGCACGCCCGGCGCTGCCGCCCGGAGCGTCCGGTGGACGGCCAGTGCCCCCAGCAGCCCCAGCGTCAGGTAGCCGACGATGAGGAAGGGGATCAGGACCACCCGCACCACCGGGCCGCCGTAGACGAGCGCGGGACCCCAGCCGGGTGCCGCCAGGTACATTTCCATCCCGGGGCTCCCGGTGGGGGAGCCGACGAGCCCGGCCGAGAACAGGAGGACGAGCGTGTACGCGGCGCCGACAGCGAGCGCCCGGCGGCCGAGGTCGGGGAGGCGGTCGCGGACCCGCCAGAGCGCGAGTCCGCTGGCGAGCAGCCAGACGACGGGGTAGACGACCTGCTCGGCGGAAGCGACCGTCGGCTCGACGGCGAGGGTGTACCCGAGCGCGAGGCCGGCGACGACCGCGGCGCCGACCCAGCGCAGCGGCGGCGTGGGAGTTCGGTGTCCGTACATCCGCTACGTGCCGGCGTCGTGGCTCGTCCGGGTGACGTCCGCGACGACGGCCAGCGCCCCGACGACGACCAGCCCGGCCAGCATGTACGGGACCGGCGGGAGCGTGACGCCGAAGAACATCCCGGCGACAGTCCGGGCCTCGAACCAGAGGACCAGGCCGACGACCACCGCGACGAGCAGTCCGCCGCGGGTGCGGACCGGCGGCCGGGGCTGGCTCATGCGACCACCTCCAGAGCAAAGCTCTGGCGTCGTTGCATTCGCTCGCTCGCGGCGTTGCCGCTCGCGCTCCCGGGACGCTCCCGATTCGCGGCTATACCGCTCACCGGTCCGAGCCACTCCCGCCGGTCGTGGCTCGCGGGTCGCGTCCCGCAGCTCATGCAACCACCTCCAGGGCGCGCACGACGGGGTCGGCGACAACCGCCTGCAGCCCGGCGAGCGAGTCGGGGGTGAACACCGCCGGGTAGGCCGCGCCGCCGGGACCCAGCAGGCCGCTGTCGGCGATGATCGAGCCGAGCGGGAGCGCGTAGGCCAGTACGACCAGCACGAGCGCGATCCCCGACCAGAGCGCGAGGTTGTCGAGGACCCGGGGGCTGTCCTCGGGGCCCGACAGCGCCGCCGGCAGCCGCTGGCCGAGCCCGGAGCGGGTCGGCTGGGCCAGCGAGAGCGCCAGGTTCGACAGGAACAGCAGCGTCGAGATGAACAGCAGCGTGCCGCCAAGCGCGAGCTGGATGTTCAGCTCGCTGACGCCGCCGAAGGTCGTCGCGAAGTCAAAACCCTGGTACTGGGGCTCGGCGGTCCGCCGTGGGATGCCGAACAGCCCGGCGACGTGCATGGCGTTGGACATCAGCGCCATCCCGCCGAACCAGAGCACGACCTGCGCGAGGGCGATCGGCCGGGAGTAGAGCCGGCGGTTGGTCAGCTGTGGCCACAGCCAGTAGGTGCCGGCCATGAACGTGAGTGCGACGGCAGTCCCGACGGTGAGGTGGAAGTGGCCGGGCACCCACAGCGTGTTGTGGACGAGGTAGTTGATGTTCATGCCGGCGTTGACCATCCCGGAGAAGCCGCCGGCGGCGAACATCAGCCCCGCGAGCGCCATCCCGGTGAACGCGGGGTCACGCCACGGGAGCGCCCGCAGCCAGCCCAGCAGCCCGGTGCCGCCGCGCTGGCGGGCGCCGTGCTCGATGCTGGCGACGACGGTGAAGGCCGTCAGCAGGCTGGGCAACAGCAGGAACATCGTGTTGGTCATCGCGATGAACTTGAACCCCTGCGCGATCCCGGGGTCCATGTACTGGTGGTGGATCCCCACCGGCGTCGACAGCAACACGAAGAGGACGAAGACCACGCGCGCGAGCGGGTCGCTGAACAGCCGCCCGCCGGCGATCTTGGGCATCACGGTGTACCACAGCAAATAGGCCGGCAGCAGCCAGAAGTAGACCACCGGGTGCCCGAAAAACCAGAACAGCGTCCGGGTGAGAAGCGGGTTGACCTGGTCGATGAACCCGAGCGACCACGGCAACAGGAAAAACAGCACCGAGACGGCCACGCCGATCGTGGCGATGTACCACATGATCATCGTCGTCAGCACCATGAAGGCCTGCAGCGGGATCCGCTCGTCGGGATGCTCGCGGCGCCAGCCGAGCCAGGTACGGAACCAGTCCACCCCGGCGAGCCACGTCCCGACGATGAACACCGCCAGCCCGGCGTAGAACAGCGGGTGGGCCTGCAGCGGCGCGTAGAAGGTGAAGAGCACGTCCGCGCTGGCGTCGACCTCGCTGATGACGCCGGAGACGATCGCCGCCCCGGTCAGAAGCGACCCCAGCGACATGAGGCCGAGCCAGGCCTTCGTGAACGTGATGTTCGCGGGCGAGCGCTCGAGGCTGCGGGTGATCGCCCACTGGAAGACTCCGACCAAGAAGAAAATGGTGAAGACGATCACGAGCAACACGCCGTGCAGCGTCAACACGGTGTAGTAGTCCGCCGAGGGGATGATCCGGAGGATGTTCGTGCGGTGAAGCGCCTGGATGAGCCCCGCAAGCGCGCCGACCCCGAGCGCAACGAAGGCCACGAGGAACGCCCGCCGGACGATCGACGCCTCCTCGGGGTACTTGGTCGCGAACGTCGGCGTTCCCGCTTCGGTCGCCATCAGCGGTCACCTCCCAGACGCTCCGTCTGACTGCCCGTGCCGTTGTACTCCCCGGGCGGGACGACCTGCATCAGCCCTTCCATGGTGTGGTGGCCGCTGCCGCAGTACTCGTTGCAGACGATGCCGTACTCGGCGGGCTCACCGACCTCGACGGTGAGTTCGCTCACCTCCCCCGGCACGACCATCGTGTTCGCGTTCGTGCCGGCCACGCCGAAGCCGTGGACGACGTCGGCGGAGGTGATGTAGAAGTTGACCGTGCTGTTTGCCGGCACCGTGATCGGGTCAAAACCCTGGGCCGAGGAGCCGGGCTCGAAGTAGAAGCGGTGGGCGACGACGTAGACGTCGTACTCGTTGGGGCCGACCTGCTCGACGCCGGGGTCAGCGAAGTCGGGGTGCTCTCCCAGCGCGTCCGGGTCGACGGTCTCCCCGCTGTCGTCGACCATCTCGACACCCGCCCCCAGGGCGCCGTAGGTGATGGTCGCGACAAAGCCCGTGATCAGAAGCAGCGACAGCCCGAGCCAGAGTTTCTCGTAGGTGTGGATGTGCATGTGTGGTCACCCCACAACCACCAGCTCGTTGCCGAGGAACTCGACGAAGTACATGAACACCCACATGACGCCGAGGACGACGAGATAGAGGAGGATGAGCGCGAGCGTCCCCTTTGGGTCGAACTCCTCGTAGGAGATGCTGCGCTGGTTTTTCTCCTGTGTGACCGGAGCGGAGACGCTCCGTTCGGCGTCCGGGGCGATCTCCCCGTCGGTGGTGTCGACGGTGTCGACCGGTGTCTCTGAACCGCGGTTCATACTCCCGCCTCACCTGTTCGGTCTATTAATACGGCCGCGGATTCCCAGATGCTTGGAACGGGGGGAAGCAACTTATTAGCAGATTCTGCATAGCCCACAATATGCAGGTCACGCCACGCCTGGTCGGCCTGGTCGCGCTGGCTGCGCTCGTCCCCGCGGCGGCCTTCGTGGTCGTGCGCGCGGAGTGGCTCGCGGCCGTCACGCTCGTGAACGTCGTCCTGATCGCCGGGAGCCTGGCGGTCGCGCTCTCGCCCCACGACGAGGAACACCCGGAGGACCCGGACGGGGTGTGAGTGGCCGATGTGGCTGTCAGTCGGACCGCTCGCCCTCGCGGGACCGGGGGTCGGGGGGAACGTCGACCTCCTGCTGTTTCTGGTCGTGGGTGCGCTCGGAGGCGCCCACTGCCTGGGGATGTGTGGCCCCCTCGTGGCGACCTACGCCGACCGGGTGACCGCACAGCGCCCGGGAGGGGCCCGCGAGCGGGTCACCCTCTTCGACGTCCGCCAGCACGGCCTGTTCAACCTCGGGCGGACGGTCGGCTACGTCGCAGTCGGGGCGCTGCTGGGTCTGGTCGGGAGCGTCGTGGTCGGGACGGCCGCGGCGGTGACCCCCGTCGCGGCCACCGTCCGGGGGGTCGTGGGGGTCGTCGTCGGCGTGTTCATCGTCGCCGCGGGACTCGGCTATCTGGCCCGCGGGACCGGCGGCGCCGGGGCGCTCACCGACGCCCCGCTGGTCGGTGGGGCGTTCCGGCGGGTGTCGGGCTTCCTGACCGCGCGGGTCGACCGGCTGGCCGGCTCGGCCGGCATCGTCGGCCTCGGGACCGTCCACGCCTTACTGCCCTGCCCGATCCTCTACCCCGCGTACCTCTATGCCTTCGCGGTCGGTGACCCGGTGCGGGGGGCGCTCGCGCTCGGGGCGCTCGGGGTCGGCACGATCCCGACGCTGCTGGCCTACGGGCTCGCGGTCGGGTCGCTGTCGGTCGGCCACCGGCTGGCACTGCATCGGGCGATGGGAGCCGCCTTCCTGCTTTTGGGCTACCTGCCGCTGGCCCACGGGCTGATGTTGCTCGGGGTCGACCTCCCGTACCCGAACGTCCCCTTCTATCAGCCGCTGTGACCATGTCCTGTACCCTCTGTGACCTCGACCTGCCGGCCGAGCCCGCGACCGACCCCGAGGTCGACGGGGAGTACTGCTGTCGGGGCTGTCTCGAGGTCGCCCGCTCGCTGGGCGATGTCGAGGCCGTCGAGCGCGAGGCGCCGGCGGACCTGCTGGAGGGCGGCGCGGACGAGGCGGAGGGGGAGGTGGCCTACCTCTCGGTCGAGGGGATGCACTGTGCGACCTGCGAACTGTTCCTCGAGTCGACGGCCACGGGCCACGAGGGGGTCGAGGCCGCCACTGCCAGCTACGCGACGGAGACGATGAAGGTTGTCTACGACCCCGACCGGGTTGCCGGCGAGCAACTGCCGGAGCTGGTCTCGGGGACGGGCTACGAGGCCCGCACGCGGGCCCTCGAGCGCGAGGAAGAGAGCGACCCCCGGGTCGCCAGGCTGCTCGTGGGCGGCTTCTTCGCGATGATGGCGATGGGCTCCTACGCACTGTTCATCTATCCCCAGCACTTCGGGTTCGACCCCGTCGTCGACTTCGGCGCCTTCGGGCGGGGCTACCTCCTGGGGCAGGTGTGGCTGTTCGCGAGCGTCGTGCTCTTTTACACCGGCTACCCGCTGTTGCGCGGGGCCTACGTCAGCCTGCGGGCCGGCCAGCCGAACATGGACCTGCTGGTGGCGCTGGCCGCCACCGCGGCGTACCTCTACAGCACGGCCGTCGCAGTCGGCGGCGGGCTCGACGTCTACTTCGACGTCACTATCGCCGTCGTGATGGTCGTGACTGCGGGCACCCACTACGAACAGCGGGTCAAGGGGCGGGCGGTGGGCCTGCTCGCCGACCTGACCGCCGACCGGGTCGAGACCGCCCGCACGCCCGGCGGCGAGACGCTCGATATCGAGGACGTGACTCCGGGAACGCAACTGCTCGTGCGGCCAGGCGAACGCGTCCCGCTCGACGGGACGGTCACCGAGGGGGTGGCGGCCGTCGACGAGGCGCTGGTGACCGGGGAGTCGCTGCCGGTCACCAAGCGACCCGGCGACGAGGTCGTCGGCGGGGCCGTCGTCACCGACGCGCCGCTGGTCGTCGAGGTCGGGGAGGGAGCGACGAGCACGCGCGACCGGGTCGTCGGCATGATGTGGGAGATCCAGAGCGCGCGCCCGGGCGTCCAGCAACTGGCCGACAAGTTGGCGACGGTGTTCGTGCCGCTGGTGTCGCTGCTCGCCCTCGCGGTCGCGGCCGGGACGCTCGTTCTCGGCGGCTCGGTGACCGACGCCGTGCTCGTCGGGCTGACGGTGCTCGTGGTCTCCTGTCCGTGTGCGCTCGGGCTCGCGACGCCACTCGCCGTGGCTGCCGGCACCCGCCGGGCCGCCGAGGAGGGAGTCGTCGTGGCTTCGGAGACCGTCTTCGAGACACTGCCGGACGTGGAGACTGTCGCCGTCGACAAAACCGGGACGCTGACCAGCGGCGACATGACCGTCGTCGACGCGGTCGGGGAGTCGGCGGTCCTGGCCCGGGCCGCGGCGCTGGAGCGGTACTCCAGTCATCCGGTGGCGGACGCCGTCGTCTCCGCAGCAGGGGCGGCAGGGGCCGAAGCGGACGGGGACGCGAGCCCGCTCACCGCCGACGGTGCCGACAGTCCCGGCGGCCCCGGCGGCCCCAGCGAGGCGACGAGCGCGGACGGCGGCGTCTCGGTGCCGGCGGCTGACGACGCCGACATCGAGGTAGTGGCGAAGGGGGTCGCCGGCCCGGTCGAGGGGGCCGAGACGGTCGTCGGCCACCCCGACCTCTTCGAAGAACGGGGCTGGGCGGTCCCGGAGCGGTACCGCGAGCGGGCGGCCGCGGCCCGCGAAGATGGGGCTGTCCCCGTGCTCGTCGGGTGGGACGGTCGGTGTCGGGGCGCCCTCGTCGTCGGCGACCGGCCCCGGGCGGACTGGGACGCGGTGGTCGAGGCGCTGGGCGATGACCGCCGGGTCGTCGTGCTCACCGGTGACGACAGCGCCGCCGCCGCGCGCTTCGCCGACCACGAGGCAGTCAACGAGGTGTTCAGCGGCGTCCCGCCGGACGGGAAGGTGGCGGCCGTCCAGCGGCTCCGGGAAGACGGCCGGGTGGCGATGGTCGGCGACGGCGCCAACGACGCGCCCGCGCTGGCGGCCGCGGACGTCGGCATCGCGCTCGCCCGCGGGACGGAGCTGGCGACCGACGCCGCCGACGCCGTGGTGACCGACGGGCGCCTGGGGGCCGTCCCGACGCTGTTCGCGGTCGCGGGCCGGACCCGCCGGCGGGTGCGCGGGAACCTCGCCTGGGCCTTCGGGTACAACGCCGTCGCGGTCCCGCTCGCGGCCACCGGCATGCTGAACCCACTGTTCGCAGCGCTGGCGATGGGAACGAGCAGTCTCCTCGTGGTCCTCAACTCCAGCCGGACGCTCGTTCCCGACGACTGAGAACGGGACCAGCAGTTTTGACCAACGGCGTCGAATCCACGCACATGCCAGGGGACGACGACACCCACAGGGATACGTCCACGCGTGGCGAACGGTTTCTCAGGTACGCCGGCGGTGCGGGCATCGTCATCGCGGTGGGGCTCGCGTTGCTGGTCCTCGCGCTCACCATCCTGCCGGCGGTCCCGGCGCCGTCCGCCCAGTTGCTCGCGCCGGCGGTCTTCACGCTCCTGTTGCTCGCGGTGGCCTCCGTCCTGAGCCGCCGGGGGAAGCGCCGCCCCGACGCGTGAGTGTCCGTCCGAGCCACCCACTTTGTGACCATCCGATCAGTCCCTCCGGGTGGCACAACCTACAACGGAATTAAGGAGCGTAAAACAATTATAATCCGGGCGTGTAACCGGTCGCATGGCGACACGGGAGGACCCGTCGCCGGCATCGCACAGGTGTGGCTGTGGGGAGACCTTCGAGTCGACTGACGAACTTCTGGCACACGCCCGGGAGGAGCACGGACTGTTCGTCGGGTAGCGAGAGCCGGGCGACTCAGGTAGCCGGGAACAGCCGGAGCCAGCCACGCAGACAGGCCCCGCTACACCAGTAAAACCGTGTTCGGGAGCCGCTCGCGCGGTCCAGCACCGTCGCCACGAGGTGCCACTCGTCCTCGTAGCAGTGCCCCGAACACGCCGGGCAGTCCCGGACGGTCGCGGAGTCGGGGTCGCGGCCGACCGAGACGGCCTCGAGGTACCGGTCGCCGCCGAGTTCGATCGGGGTCCCCAGCCTCATCCGAGCAGCGTCTCCGCGACCGCGAGCGCCGACGATTCGGGCCCGCGGACGACCACTGCCGTGGTCACATTTCCGTCGGTCCAGTAGGCCGCCGCGCCCCCCTGTGCGCTGGCGACAGTCACCGACTGGCCGGCGACCTGCCGCGTCTCGCCCTCGTCGGGGACGCGGTCGGCGGTCGTCACGGCGACGTAGGCGGTACCGTACTCGGTGTCGTAGGCCGCCGTGGCGGTGGTCTCGCCCTGGTAGCTCGCGACGACCGCCTCCTCGAAGTCGGAGCTACTGCGGAGGTCCGGCAGGTCGAGGGCGGTCGCGGACTGGGCCGCCCCGAACGAGTCGTAGGTCTCGCGGTCGGCGTCGGGGACCGCCCTACCGCCGTCGGTCGGCGGCCGGTAGGTGCTCCCGTGGACGCTCACGTCGAAGCGGGTGTCGCTGAACCGGACCGTCACCGTCCCGTTCTCGCCGGTCGCCTGGGCTTTCAGGACCGTGTACTCCTCGCGGTCGACCCACAGCCGGCCCGCCGTGTCGATGCTCTCGTTGGCCGAGACGACCCGGAGGACGTAGGCCGCCTCGCCGCCGACCGTCTCCGTGCCGACCAGGGTGGCGGTGACGTTGTCGCCGTAGCGCTCCCGGAACTGCTCGTAGCTGCCGTGCTCGGCCTCGAACTCGGCGCGGCGCTGCTCGAGCGTCGCCTCGTCGTAGACGCGGGCCAGCCCGGTCGCCGGGTCGTACACCCAGGCGTGGGAGCCGTTCGTCCCCGCGACGACCGTGCTGCCGTTGGCGTGGACGGTCACCCGGCTGTTGTTCCCCTCGGCGACGACGTACTCGACGGTCGCGGCGTACCGGTCGGTCCCGTTGGTCGCGAGGACCTCCGCGGTCCCGACGACGGTCTCGGCGTCGTCGTAGCGCTGCTCGACGGTCTCCAGGACGTCCTCGCCGGACGGTTGTTCCCCGGTGGCGCCGAACAGGCTCGCGCCGACGACCCCCGTCGCCACGACCACCACGGCCGCGAGCACGAGCGGGAAGTACCGCCCGACCGAACCCCGAACGTCTCTCATTGATCTGTGGTAGGGCGCGAGGGGTATAGACCCTTTGTCGGGTCGGCCACGACCGAGAGTTTATACGGTACTCCATCGAACTGCCGACGTGACCCAGAAGTGTCATATGTGTGGTGCCAAGGTCGCCACAAACGGCGCTACCACGGGCGATGTTGCGGAGGGATTCGAGTGTGCCGATTGTGGGAATCCGACATGTCGGGACTGCAAATCGATCGGCGTCGCCCGGGAAACCGACCACTGCCAGCGGTGTCGCGGCTGACCGCCCGTCGACGTAGGTTTTTACTCCTCCGCCATGAACAGGTCGAGTGCAATGAAAGACAATAGCTCACACACCGCGACCGACGCGGATTACGACGCCGTCGTCGTGGGAGCAGGCTTCTCCGGGCTGTACCAGCTTCACCGCCTGCGGGACGAGCTGGGTCTGTCGGTGAAGGTGATCGAGAAAGCCGACGACGTCGGCGGGACGTGGTACTGGAACCGGTATCCGGGGGCCCGGTGTGACAGCGAGAGCCACATCTACTGTTACTCCTTCAACGAGGAGATCATGGCGGAGTGGCAGTGGTCCGAACGCTATCCCGAGCAGCCGGAGGTGCTGGAATACCTCCGCTTCGTCGCCGACCACCTCGACCTGCGGAAGGACATCGAGTTCGGGACCGAAGTGACGTCGGCGACATTCGAGGAGGAGACGGGCACGTGGCAGGTCGAGACCAGCGGCGGTGAGACCGTGAGTTCACAGTTCTTTATTACGGCCGTCGGCTGTCTCTCGACGCCGTACGTTCCGGACTTCGACGACCGGGAGGCCTACGAGGGCGAGACCTACCACACCGGGAAGTGGCCCCACGACCCGGTGGATTTCGAGGACAAGCGGGTCGCAGTCATCGGCACCGGAGCGAGCGGCATTCAGATCATTCCGGAAATCGGCAAGGAAGCCGTCGACCACCTGACGGTGTTCCAGCGCACGCCGAACTACGCCGTCCCGGCTCGAAACCGGTCGCTCGACGACCAGACGTGGGAGGACATCCAGCGCAACTACGAGGAGATCATGGAGGCCGCCCACGATGACGGGTCCGGATTCCCGTTCGACACGGCCCGTCAGACTGCGGAGGACCTCACCATGGAGGAAGTCGAAGAGGTCCTCGAACCGCGCTGGGAGGAGGGCGGCTGGCGCTTTCTGGTCACCTTCGAGGACCTCCTC